>JADZGC010000013.1 GCA_020854115.1 bacterium
CCGCCATTTAGGAAATATCCGAACGGAACTCTCTGGGCGAGGCGGGTGAATTATCTGAGGCCGTACTCAAGCACTTTAATCGACAACGCAAAACAAAATCACTCGAGGACGATCCCATCCCAAAAGAACTAGCAGGCGTCATTATCGTCGCGCTACTGATCACACGACAATTTGATCTAGACTTTACTAATATTATACGAGATAAGGTTGAGTATCTTGAGCAAAGAAAAGCTGATGACTGATAGGCACATACCGGAAGGCACACCATTCCAACGCTTAGTCTGGTCTGAGATCGCGAAGATACCGAAGGGGAGTGTCATCACTTATAAGCAGCTAGCGGAGAGGGTAGGGAAGCCGCGAGCCTATCGAGCAGTTGCTGCAGCTTGTGGCGCCAATCCAACGCCCGGTCCTATTCCCTGCCATCGCGTGATCGCTTCTGATGGGAGTATTGGGGGATATAGTGGCCCTGGAGGCATAGTCGCAAAACGCCAACTTCTCGAGGCAGAGGGAGTGCATATCCCTCAAAATAGGGTATAATTACTGAGTTCTGGAGAGGTGACCGAGTGGTTGAAGGTACCAGTCTTGAAAACTGGCGTACGGGAAACCGTACCGTGGGTTCGAATCCCACCCTCTCCGCCAGTTGGGAAATATCCGAACGGAACTGGCTGGACTCGAACTTTATGAGGGCCAAAAGCGGGCTTCCCTCATTTTTAATTTGATTGATTTCAATATATTTGTTATCATAGTATTGATGATTGCTAAATGCCAATATCTTTATACTATCATTATATGGAAGAAAAGAAAATGAATCAAGTCAAAACAATAGGCCAAAAAATCAAAGCATGGAGAAAAAAGAGAGACATTACTCAAGACGCTTTAGCTAAAAAGGCGGACATTCCCTATACGACTTTGGCTAAAATTGAGAGTGATGTCATTCAAAATCCCTCTTTACAAACGATAACAAAAATCGCCGACGGCCTCGGCATTTCTTTAGATGATTTAGTGAAATAAAACTATGAAAGGAATTATTTACATCATGACAACAGCGGTCTCAGGTCTAATAAAGATAGGCCAAACCGGTACTAATAATTATCAGGAGCGCATGCGCTTCCTTGAGGCCAACGGCTACTACAATGTTTCCGGTTTAAAGAGATTTTTCGCGATTGAACTTGAGGATTACAACGATAAAGAGAATCTTTTAAAGGAAATTTTTAATAAACATCGTGTTGGAGATAGTGAATTATTCGCCCTTGATTATGATTTAGTGCGACAACTTTTACTGTCGTTTGATGGCAAAGTGATTTATCCAAAAGATGTAAACAAAGAAAAAGAATTTGACGAGGTTTCTAGGGCAAGAGAACAAGGATCAAGGTTTAGTTTTTATAAAAAAGGGATTAAGAACGGCGAAGAAATTGTTTTTATAGCTGATAAAGAAATCACTGCAAAAGTAGTTGGCGAGCGCGAAGTGGAATATGGTGAACAAGTTTGGAAACTCGCGCCTTTGACATACAAAATATATGAGCAAAAAGGAGAGCTGAATAATAGTGGCGCGTACCAAGGTGCCGCTTATTGGCAATATAATGGTAAGCGATTAAGAGATTTGCCGGATATTAACTAAATAAAACTATGAAAAACATTTTAAACATCATTAAAGACTCAAATTACAGCCTCTCTTTGTTCGATCAAAAGCTAGTTGATGAGCTGGAAAACAAAATCACTCTCAAAGACGGCAAACCATATGTTGTTTGTGCTATTCGCGATAAAGAAATTGTTTTGAAGCCAGAAGAAGTCGTCCGTCAGCTTTACGCAATGAAACTGCTTGAAGATTACGGCTACCCTAAACAAAGAGTCAAATTTGAACACGCAATACATTTTGGCCGTGAGGTAAAATCCGCCGATATTGTTATTTTTGACAAAGACCGCCCGACTGTTGAATACATCATCGTTGAAATCAAAAAGCCAAAACTCCAAGACGGGAAAAACCAGCTTCGTTCCTACACCAACGCCACCGGCGCGCCGATTGCGGTTTGGACTAACGGCGGTCAAATCTCACACTACAACCGCAAGGACCCAAATTATTTTGAAGACATTACCGACATTCCAAAAGCCGATCAGACGCTTGAAGATATTTTGAAAGAAAGATTTACCCTCAAAGACTTAATCATCAAGGATAAAATCCCAAATGAGGGCAAATCGCTCAAAACCATTATTCAGGAAATGGAAGATGAAGTTTTAGCGAACGCCGGAGTAGATGTTTTTGAGGAAGTTTTTAAACTAATTTTTACCAAACTTTACGACGAATTACAGAGCAAGAAAGACAAAATGCGTCTGGAAATTTATCTTGAAGACAAATTAAGCAAAGAAGATCGAGGAGATTACGACAAAGTAAAAGAAATTTTAGCAAAAGTTGATGATTCCAGTTTCAGAGTTTTGGAATTTAGAAACACCGGACAATCAGAAAGCGAACTCAAAAAGAAAATTCAAAAACTTTTTGACGAAGCCAAAGCCAAATGGCCAGGTGTTTTTGATGAAGCCAGCCAGATTCAGCTTTCACCCTCTCATCTTTCCGTCAGTGTTTCCAGTTTGCAGGATATAAAACTTTTCAATTCCAATTTGCAGATTATAGATGAGGCCTTTGAATACTTGGTTAATAAGTCGTCAAAAGGCGAAAAAGGCCAATATTTCACTCCTCGCCATGTAATTGATATGTGCGTCAAAATGCTCAATCCCAAAGCGGGCGAATACATGGTAGATACAGCCGCCGGTTCTTGCGGATTTACCGTTCACACTATTTTTCAAATCACCGGACACTTATTTCAAAACACAGACATTTCCGAAGAAGAAAAAGAAAATGTGCTTAAAGTATTTGGCATTGATTTTGACGAAAAAGTCGTGCGCGTGGCTCGCACCCTAAACTTGATCGCCGGGGATGGCAACACGAATGTTTTACACCTCAACAATCTTGATTATGAACGCTGGAACGAATCAATCCAAAACCGCGACTGGTTGGAAGTATACGGAGCGGGTCTAAAACGCCTTGAAGCTCTACAAAAAGATAAAAGCTCGTACAAAGAATTCAATTTTGATATTCTCATGGCAAATCCGCCATTTGCCGGAGACATCAAAGAATCCCGCATAATCCACAAATATGATCTCGGTTACAACGACAAAAACAAACCTAAATCAAAAGTCGGACGCGATATTTTGTTTATTGAAAGAAACCTAAACTTTTTGAAGCCGGGTGGAAGAATGGCGATTGTTTTACCGCAAGGCCGTTTTAATAACACTTCAGACAAAGCAATCCGCGAGTATATCTCCGAAAAGGCTAGAATCTTGGCAGTTGTCGGACTTCATGTAAACACTTTCAAACCGCACACGGGAACAAAAACCAGTGTGCTTTTTGTGCAAAAATGGGATGACAAACTCTGCCCCAAGCAAGAGGATTACCCGATTTTCTTTGCCGTGTCGGAAAAATCCGGCAAGGATAATTCCGGCGAGTATGTATTCGTCAAAAATGGCAACAATCAGCCGAAACTGGATAAAAACGGCCACTTGATAATTAACCACGACCTGCACAATCACGACGGCGAATTAGAGGACGGCGTGGCGGAAAAGTTTATTGAGTGGGCGAAATCAGACCATTTATCTTTTTGGAAATAAACTATGCAATATTCAGTGGTAAATTATCGGGATTTGGAAAAAGGATCATTAAGGTTTGATTCAGAATATTATCATCCTCAAAATTTACTTTTATCACAAACATTGAAATCAAAAGGCCATAATCAAATTGACGATTTTGCTTTTGTGACGGACGGTATTCATGCATCTATAGATTTTGATGAAAACAGTAAAATCAATCTTTTGTCTGCGAAGGCTCCCAAAGAAAATTATTTTGATTTATCAGGCACGGGCTTTATTTCTAAAGTCCAAGATGAAAAAAATAAAAGGACGAGATTAAAAGAAAATGATATTGTGGTTTCAACTGTTGGAACTATCGGGAATTGTGCTGTAGTAGATAAAAGCATTCTACCGGCAAATTCCGATCGTCATGTAGGTATTATCAGAATTGAAAAAAGCTATCAGCCGTATTTTATTTCATCTTTTCTACTTTCAAAGTACGGAAGATTCCAAACGCTCCGAGAATCAACAGGAAATGTCCAGCTAAATCTTTTTATTTATAAGATAAAGGAAATTACTGTACCGAATTTGTCGCAAAATTTTCAAAAATTAATTCAAGATGTTTGTTTTGAGGCTCACATTTTAAAGACATATTCAGTAAAGCTCTACTCCCAAGCCGAGCAATTATTGCTTTCTGAGCTGGGACTTTTGGACTGGCAGCCAGAACATCAGCTTGCTTTTGTAAAAAATTATTCAGACACACAACAAGCCGATCGTTTTGACGCGGAGTACTTTCAGCCGAAATACGAAGAAATTGTTGAAGCGGTGAAAAAATATAGGAACGGGTTTGATGAGCTGGGAAATTTGGTGAAAATCAAAGACAGAAATTTTACGCCAAAAGACAATGAACAATACAAATATATTGAACTTGCCAATATTTCATCAAACGGCGAAATCAACGGCTACACGGAAAATTTTGGAAATGAATTGCCGTCAAGGGCACGCCGTAAAGTGCAAAAAGATGATCTGATTGTTTCGTCTATTGAAGGATCGCTTGAAAGTATTGCTTTAATAACGGAAGACTGGAAAAACGCCTTATGCTCTACCGGATTTTTTGCAGTCAATTCAGATAAAATAAACTCCGAAACCTTACTTGTTTTGTTGAAAACGAAAGTTGGCCAACTGCAACTAAAAAAGGTTGTAAAGGAACAATTTTAACCGCTATTGGCAAAGATGAATTATCAAAAATCGTTTTGCCGAAAATAGATTCAAAAACGCAGGACGAGATCAAGCAGAAAATCGCCAAAATGTATGAAACTAAGAAATTATCCAAATCTCTACTTGAAATCGCCAAACGAGGCGTGGAAATGGCAATAGAAAAAGACGAACAAGAAGCGGAAAAATGGATTGAGACTAAATTGACGGAATTAGGAATTGAAATTTAAAAAAGAATTTGCCGCCAAAGAGCAAAATCAGTTATGATTTTGCTAGCGGGCTTCGCCCGCTAAAAAACTTGAAATCGTCCAATCCGAAAGGGTCGCTTCTCCGCCAGAGGCGGACAGGTGCGGCGGGCGGAAAGGGGGTTCGGGTGGAATTCCGCCCGCCCTACAAATTTTGGGCGAAATCAGTTCGAATTTTTTCGAAAGCACACCGCCAGAATCAATACAGCCTAGCGGCTTTTTTATTTGCCTGCCAACCACCGCATCCGGTACGCTTAAGGGATCTATGAATCTCGTGTCGTATCTTATCGGTGGCCTATGGGTTGTGCTTATGAGCCTAGCTACTTGGAGTCTTACTCGAAAGCTCCAAGTCCGACTTACACGCTTAGAAAAAATTGCGACCACAATCGTTCTCAGCGTTGCTTTCTCGAGCTGGTTGAGCTTCATGCTGTGGTACGTGCTTGGTAAGCAGATCGGCACGGGCCTCCTCGCTCTCATTGCACTACTTATTTCATTCCGTGACCACACATGGTATCAACAGTTCTTTCGATCACTCAAGGTACAGCAAGTCCGGCAATACGCCCAGTATCATCGCGCAAAGATACTCATTGCAGCTACCTGTACGATCGCAATCGCTGTCCTTGCCTACAATTACGCTTTCCCGATCAAAGATGGCGCGTGGTACAGTAGCGGTCCGAGTTGGGGCGACACCGTCTTGCACACCTCGCTGGCTAGTTATTTTGTCGAGAATGGTGTGCGTGAGCTTGTCCTTCCTGTCTACCCTCAAGCATCACTCTCCTATCCGTTCCTGATCGATCTGCATCTTGCACAACTTTTTTACATCACAGGTAGCTGGCAAGTTGCGCTCTTCTGGCCGACCTTCATCCTACTGCTCAGCTTGCTCATCGGCAGCTACCGTATAGGGATGCGAATCACTCACGCACGAGCCGGAGGGATCATGTGGTCAATTCTCCTGTTCTTCAATGGTTCCGCAGGGGGGCTGATGCTCCTTATAAACCACCTTACGACCGAACTCCCTAATCAACTCATAGACTATACCAATGCCGGTATCGCGAACCCGAGCACGCAGCTATTCTTCAACAACATCACTACCTCCGAGCTCTTACCGCAGCGCACCCACTTGATAGGTATCAATGTAGTATTCATTGTTCTCTTGCTGCTCTTGAGTGCCTACAAGCGCCCAGATACAAAGCTGCAGATAGCAACGGAGCGATCAGTCCTGTATAGTATCGCGGTAATTGTCGGTCTCCTCCCGCTCCTCCACGTACATTCATTTTTTGTTGTCGGACTCAGCCTGATCATCGTCATGCTTGTCCGATGGTGGCAGTCTAAGCATATTCCTCTCTTCTGGATTCGTGCTGCAGTCCTTAGCCTTGCTATCGCAGCCCCACAGCTCTACTGGCAGTTCAGCTCCAGCTTCTCATCCTCATTCTCGCGCTGGCATGTCGGCTGGATGGCAGAGCAGGGGACAAATATACTGTGGTTTTGGTTTCTCAACCTCGGTATTTTGCTGCCGGCGATAGCATACGGCATCTGGCTAGCTACAAAACGTGTGCGCAATAACGGCTGGGCACTACTCCTCGCAAGTGTCGGTGGAACACTCTTCATCGCATGCAATGTGTACGTTTTCCAGCCCTACATTTGGGATAATATGAAATTCATCACCTACGGGTATCTATTCTTGCTCCTACCACTCTGCTGCACACTCGTAGTATTGTGGCAGCGTGGCCGAGTAGCTAGGGTTATTATCTCTCTTGTGGGGGTAATGGTTATTATTCCCGGGGTCCTGTCCATTGCACGTCAATATATCGTGTGGGACCGACTCTTTTCGACTGACGACATTACGGTAGCCAACTATGTGCGCGAGAATACCGAGCCAGATGATCTCTTTCTCACCCCAAGCCGCCACAACATGCCCGTCACCGCGATAGCCGGACGCAAAACCTTACTCGGCTACGAAGGTTGGCTCTGGACATACAACATCGACTATAGTCATACCAAAGAGGTAACTCAAAAGATCTGGCGCGGTGATCCTGCTGCACAAAACCTGCTCAAGGATTATGGCGTCGACTACATCGCAATCTCGGAAGATCAAGCACTCGAAGCGAACATATCGATCGATTCACTCAATAAAGCCTATGATCAAGTATACTCTTCAAACGGATGGTATATATTTCGCACATATAATCTCACTCAATGATGCTGGTTGTGCTTGAAAAATACTGACTTTTCCTCATAATAAGCACGTTCGTAGAACGCATATTCATCTAGCGCAAAGGATCTCCATGACCAATAAATCCAACGACCTCAAACTCGCTGTCTTCGTGTCGGGCACAGGCTCGCTCCTCGAGCACATGCTCAAAAACGGGCTCGATGTATCGCTGGTCGTGGCTGAACAGGAATGCCGAGGGCTCAAGGTCGCCGAAGCAGTCGGGGTCGAGACACTTCTCTGGCGTCGTGAGGACTTCGGCTGGACAGAAGATTCACGTTGGCAAGATAAGCCAATGCGTGGCGAGTACTCGCAGATGCGTCGCGATTTCTCCAAGGCACTCGCACGGCATCTCAACAGCCAAGGCATCAATTTGATCGCCATGGCTGGCTTCGAGACAGTCCTGAGCGACGAGTTCTTCGACACCTTCAAGGGGCTGATCCTTAATAGCCACCCAGCACTCCTGCCTTCCTTCAAGGGTGGGCATGCGGTGCGAGATGCGCTCGAGTTTGGCGCCAAGGTCACCGGCACCACGATTCACGTGGCGACTGCCAAGGTCGACGATGGCACTGTCATTGGCCAATGGGCGGTCGAGATCAAGCCGGACGACGACGAAGCCTCACTGCACGAACGCATCAAGCAGATCGAGCGCGTCAGATACTACGAGATCCTGGATCGCATGCTACGCGGAGGTATCCAAGTCTACTTGCCCGACTACGAAGGAAAGTAGACGCCACAAAATGAGCCCCACGATATTTCGTGGGGCTTTTTGCTTACAAGAGACCGTCGATGTATCGCATGACCTCAGCGACCTTCGCCTCGAAGTCATCAGTAGCAGCGATGCGCACCTGATGCGGATGCTCTGCGTAAGCTTGCCAGATCCGCTCATCGACCGCGATCGCTTCATCTACCGTCTCGTAGCGAGCCTCGTTCGTTTCCGAACCAAACTGCTCAGGGTAAAGCTTTGCGAGCGTGTCGAGATGAATCACCAAATCGTACATACCCATCAGCTCGTCAAAGTTAGCGCCAAACATCCTTGCTAGCTCCCGACCGGTGATGCCGAGGTAGCCCGCGTTATCAAAGACCCCACGATCATGACCGATCAGTACCTGACCACCAGTCTGCGCTCGGACCCGAGCCAGTCGCTCAAGTCCCTGCTGGGTATGGAAGATGCTGTGTTGAAGCGTGTCCATCCAAGCACCTGTCTGTAGATCGACGAGATCACGCTTTGGCCAGAGATGCGTCAGAAGTACTGTCGCCACCTCGGGCACCACGATAATCCTGTCGCCATACACTTGCTCGATGCGCTTGAGGATCGTCGACTTGCCGCTCTGCGGGCCACCCTTTAGGACAAAAGTCTTGGTTTTAGTTTTTACCTGGGTTATGCTCATGCCTTTTCCTCCTTGTTTGGGATGCCAAATAGCGCCAGATTCTTATTCTTGTAGCGCTTGTCGTCCGTCACCTCGATAGCAGAGCCAAAGCCAGGATAGAGCCGTGAGTCACGAATGTGGACCAGCGTCTCCGCCAGTTCCTCCTCGGTCTTACCGGCACGGATACAATATTCTGCCTCGACTATCACCAGGCCTTCGAGTGCACCTTCGTACACATCGAGCTCCCATTTACGCATGTCGCCCGGCACTGTGTATCGAGTCTTCGTAATGACATGATCGGTCGCCGCAAGGAGCTGCGCGAAGACCCATGCAGGTATCTCAACTTCCCACTCACTGCGCGCGATCGTGCCGTCGGATTTGACAGTCATCCATGAAGTCGTACCGTCGCTCCGAATTCGCAGTTCGCCCGGATCAGTGAGAATATACGCCTGTGTGAGTCGTTGTGCTGGAAACGCACTCAGCCACTCCTTGGTCGGCGGTTCAAGTAAGCGCCATTTACGCTCGACTTCGATTTGATCCGTCATTGTCGTCTCCTTTTTTCTCAAGGTTCTGTTTTTAGCATAGGACTCAGATAAGTCCAGATATACCAATTTGTTTTGAGTTATTGAGTTGGCTGACTTTCGCCGGGGTGACCGGCTCATCAGGCGGGACTATCCCGCGAGTCAGGTGGGGAGGGGGCGCTGTGTGCGCCCCCTCCGCGGGCAGGAGGCCTAGAGGTCGAGTATCTTGCGGCAGTCCTTGCAGATCCGCTTGAAGTCTCGTCCGTAGCCCTTCATGCCAGCCTTAGGCTTCAGCTCCCCGCAGAGTTGGCAGGTTGCTTTTCGACCGCAGGGCTTTTGGGGGGTCAGGCTGACCTTGGGGCTCGCTTGGCGGTTAAGTTGCGGTGCGATTCGTACCTGCCCTTCAGCTTCTTCTTGCTGTCCCCAGACCTCCTTTGTCTCTGCTGTCCTCAGCCAGTTGCGCGGCATCTCGCTGTGGTGCTGCTTGGCGGCTCGCACCCAGTCAGCCATCTCCCTGCGGAGGGTTGCCGGGTCGAGCGTGAGGCTCTCGGGCTTCGTGTCTTCGAGCGCCTGGTAGCGCTTCTCGGTCAGGTTACCCCAGAAGTGGTGAATGTAGGTGAGGAGGTCGAGCGCGGCCGGCTGGCCGTCGCGAGTTCCGTGAGCCCGCAGTAGGCTGTACCCGTAGGTGTAGGCGCCGTAAGCGCGGTCGCTCTTGTAGTCTCGGCCCTTGATTCGCTCGAGGTGGTCCAGGCTGAGGGCTTCTGTGGTGGTGGTCATCCGTTTCTCCCTTGTCCAGGTGCGCCGCGGGGGTGTTCCCGAGGTCTGAAGCATTATGTCATACTTTGTTTATTTTGTAAATATATATACAACAGTATATTCATTTATATCTGTTGTTTATTTGTATTTTTTGTCGTAATTTGTCCGACAATATGCTATAATTGAAGCATGAATGAAGACACACTCATCCAGCTCGGACTTAACCAAGCCCAGGCTAAAATCTACCTACTCCTCATCCAAAACGGCCTGATGACGCCACCGAAGATCGCAGAGCTCGCACAAGAAAGCCGCACAAATGCCTACACTGTCCTCGATAAGCTCGAAGAGCTTGGACTCGTCAAGCGCACCCGGTCAGGTAAAAAACTTGCCTATGAGCCGGAGAATCCGGTCGCGCTCGAGCGCCTCATGGAAAAACGACGCAAAGAAGTCCACCAAGCTGAGCAGCGAGTCAAAGAGTCTATGCCCGCGCTGCTAAACTATTTCTACACCTATCAGAATCGACCTGGAGTGCGCTACTTCGAAGGTAAAGATGGCATCATGGAGCTCTATCTCGATCAGCTGCGAACCAAGCAAGATATTTATTTCATCAGATCAGATGGTGACATAAACTTACTCGGCCCCAAGATCTACGACATCATTAATAAGCGTCACGAGCTCGGCCTAAAAGTGCACGGCATAGAAGCCGCAGAAGCAGATGTTATCAAATATGCTCGTGAAAATGACCAAAGATTAGGACGTGAGATGGCTTGGTATCCACCCAACACCTATGACGAACCTGTAAATATCTATACCTACGGCAATAAGGTGGCCATCATCTCCTATGCCGAGGAGACAATTGGTGTGCTTATCGAGTCGCCCCAGATAGCCGCTGCGTTTAAACAGCTCCACGCGATAGTCAAGGTTGGAGCCGAGACACTCCTAGAGTCAGCTACTTCTTCGCAATAGCCACACAGTAAATAGGTCCCGAACCAGCCGACTTGAGAGTCTTGGCACACTCGGTCACCGTCGCACCGGTCGTAATCACATCGTCGATCAATAAAATGCGCTTGCCAGCCAATACCTCACCATTCTTGGCTACAAAATTATCTTTCACCTGTCGCCACCGAGCCTGTTTCCCAGCTCCAACCTGAGGTATGTGTCGTGTACGTTCCAAGAGCTCGACATACGGCTTACGCGTCAGGCGTGACAATTCGCGAGCGATGAGCTGTGGTGCTACATAGCCTCGCTGTCGCTTGCGCTGCGACGTGTCCGGCACGAAGCTAATCACGTCATAAAACGACAGGGGAGTATCCTTGATCACCGCCGCTATCGAGCGAGCAATATCTTCGCGCCCTTCATATTTCAATCCATACACAACCGTCTCCGCTGTCGTATCAAAGCGCCAGAGCATCGTACAGCGGCGGATTGGCGTACGCCACTGACAGCGCGCGCAGACCCGCTCGTCCTTAGTAGTGGCATTGCACAAGTAGCAGGTACTCGTGCGTTCAATAAGGCTATGTAACTGACAATCAGTACACACGCCAGCCCCCTCATCGTTGCACAAAATACAACGGTCTGGAGCGATTAATCTGGAAAATAGCTTCAACATCTTGATTATTCTCTAAAAACCTGGCTATAATACGTGCTAAGATCGGTGATAGTAAAGGATAAGGAGTTTTGCATATGGCACGACGGAACAACCCAGACGAAGAAATCCTGCAAGACGAATTTCTCGATGATACCACCAACACGCCAGATGAGTGGATGGGGGATCAAGATCTTGAGGAGTTTGAAGGTCAGCTTGCAGTTGACGTCTATCAGACAAAAGATTCAGTAGTAGTGAAGGCACCGATTGCCGGTGTCCGGCCAGAAGACATTGATATCGCAATCAGTGAAGATGTGATGACCATTCGCGGTGATCGCAAGGAAGAAACAGTAGTTGAGAAGGAGCATTATTATGTCCAAGAATGTTTCTGGGGCAGTTTCTCACGCTCGATCATCTTGCCTACTTCTACGATTGCCGAGAAGGCACAAGCTACTCTGAAGGACGGCGTACTTACAGTCGTCGTACCAAAGGTAGTCCAAGAAGACAAGATCAAGAAGATCAAAGTGAAGCCAGTCGGCAGCTAACACGCCGAATAAACCATATCAAAAAAGCCGCGACAAGCGGCTTTTTTGATATGGGGCTGGAGATTAGGACTATAAGAACTGATCAAGTACGAAGTTGACAATAGCGTAGGCGAGGAGTGACACAACCAAGCCGATAGCTGCATACAAGATCGTGTCCTTAGCGGCAGCGGTATTCTTCGGATCACCGCCAGACAGTACGTAGCGCAGGCCGCCGACGATGATGACGATCACTGAGGCTACACCTACGATGAAGAGTAGCGTATTGACAGTAGCTTGCACGCCACTCTGCACAGTCAAGCCGCTACCCGTATTACCACACTCTGCGCCGCCATATATATCGATTGGACCACAGGCAGCCATTGCAGAACGAACAAGTGTAGTAGGCAATGCAGCAAGAGTAATGCCAATCGCAGTAGCTTTTGACAGGAAGTTTGTAGCAAATTGATACATGATAATCTCCTTATTTTTATCTAAACTGACCAAGTACGAAGTTCACGATCGCATAAGCCAGTAACGAGACTACAAGTCCAATGGCAGCATACATGATCGTGTCCTTAGCGGCAGCGGTATTCTTCGGATCGCCACCAGATAGTACGTAGCGCAGGCCGCCGACGATGATGACGATCACTGCCGAGATACCTGTAATGTAGAGCAAGATATTAATTGCTCGCTGAACCGCTGTTTGGGTAGATACTGACTGGGGACCGCAAGCGATACCACCAAGCGTACCTTGATCTATGCCGCCACAGGCAGCATGTCCATGCCCAATAACTAAGCTTGAACCAATTATGATAGTCAACAGTACAAAGCCGACCGCATACAGAGATCTAAGTTTCTTCATACCGATATTGTACCCTATAGGCACTATATATAACAAAAATGCCCCATGGAGGGGCATTTATTGATGGTAGATATCCCTTAAGAGAACTGACCAAGTACGAAGTTTACAATTGCGTAGGCGAGCAGTGCTACGACAATTCCGATCACCGCATAGAGGATGGTGTCCTTAGCAGCCGTAACATTCTGCTGGTTGCCAGCCGAGAAGACATAACGAAAACCACCAATGATGAGCATGATGACGGCCACAACGCCTATGGCGAAGAGCATGGTGTTGGTGACGACCTGGATCTGACTGACGAGATCATCTTGCTGTTCCGCGGTCTTTGCGCTATTCGCACCCTCCGAGATCCCACCGACCGCCGCATGAGCTGTGCCGGTAAGTGTAGTTACTACAACTGCGTTACCAGCGAGTGAGAGAGCACCTTTTTTCAATAAATCTTGAGCATTCGCCATGATTGTTTAGTATCTCCTAAATAATTGCTTTTACTTATGGGCACTAATACTGCGCCGTTGCACATATTCTACGTCAGCTTCTTGGTATAAGCAAGTTATGCTTACGAAATAATTATCGTAGCTGACTATTTATAAATACGAGTCCACCACTCCCAACCAACGCAACCACGATACCTATCGCAGCATATAAGATTGCGTCTTTTGCGATCTTCGTCTTCCCAGGATCGCCAGCAGAGTATACATAAAGCATACCGGCAATGATCATAATGATCACAGCGGTAATACCAATAACATACATGAATACCTGGATTGAGTCTGTTATCAACGGTACAATGTCATACTTATCAGTCACGCGGGGGAATATAAACTCAACCAACGAACGGGCAAGGATTGCCACAGCAAAGCCTACAGCAGTGTAGATAATTGACTGGAGCGCTTGCTTGGTCTTATCGGGTCTACCTACCGAGATTACATACTGGAAGCCGCTATACACCATCATAAATGAACCAATAACACCAACGAGGTATGTAAGGAAGCGAAATATATTGTTTAACAGCTCTGGTAACGTGCCTGGCCCTTGTTGTAGTGTGCCCGGCACTCCTATAGCCGCTATGAGTAATTGCATCGCCCTCATAAATCTTATGCTCCTTTAATGATTACACCCAATAGACTAAAGATAAGGGTACCACTTCCGACTATGAGGAGTGTGAGTACCGCGTAGGCGATAAGCTTTCGAGCTTGGGCAATTGCATTTGGATTACCTTGTGACGTCATGAAGCGTATGCCCGCTACAATAATGGTAATAATCGACAGGGCACCGCCAACGAACTGTAGATGCTGCACCAAAGCAATCATGAGAGCTGGGATCGTGTCTTTATTAAACACGGTAACGTCCACGCCTAAGATTTTATTGTCGCCGGTAACTCCGGTGATTGTCAAAATAATTCGTGCCGTCCAGAACGCCGCTATACTAGTAACTGCGCTGACTATACGCCTCTTGGATGACTTAATAGCTTCGGGTGATGCGCCAGAAACGCCCATACCTACAACGCTTAGCATAATAATTACCGCAAAGAATACAGTAGACAAGTTGACGAGCCAATCTGCCCCCCTCTCAATGATAACCTCAATAATGTTTCGACCTGGATCAGCACCCTGACAGAGAAACTTAACGAAACTCCCGCCGTCTTGACTAATTATCCTATAGTTCGGATTGGTCGCCTCTCCACAAGTCGCACGCAGTGCTACAGGTGAAGGAGCTGGGGTGGCACCAGGCCAAGTACTCTGATTATTACAGTCTATTCCTGGCGCTACCGGACCAGCTCCGCCACCAGGGCACCCAGCGGGGGTATTTACTGCATGCGCTACGTGTTGATTTCCAGGAAATAAAACTAGCCCAAACACCAACAGAAAGCTTGCAACAATTAATAGCTTACGTATTGTCTGAATAATTCCTGGAATACCGGGAGAGCGCTTTTGCATATCATCATTATAGCTAAGTTTGCTATAATTTGGAGGATAATGAAGAGCATAAGCAATATTAACTCACCGTTCTCGAAAGCACTCATTGCTATATGGCTCATCGTGGTTGGATTTTTCGTATTTGTGCCCAATATTGCTAGAGCTGCCGACATTACTTCTTCGATTAGTGATGTTTCAAATAGATCAGATAATTCTTGCGAATGGATTGCCGACTCAAAGATAAGTTGTGAAGGCTATGACTTCTACTTCGTCGTGACATATACGGTGCAAGCTGATAAAGCGGTTTTCAGAAATATGGACGAAAACGGCAATCCTGGGAATGTCTACCTTACTGTAGCGAGGACTGGAACAGCTGCTAAGGGCATACTGACAACCAGCAATACTGGAGCAGAAACTCCAGATGATGTTTCGGTGGAACTTACAGCGAATGGGAAGATGTACGAACGCCGCATGTACGCACCCACCAATGACTTAAAGGATATTGACTGGTCAGATAGTTGGGGTGGAGCCAATTATGACAAAGCCACCGGTAAATATACTGAAAATGGAGACGCTTGGTTTCTGTGTGGACTCCTGTCTCGCGAAGGACATACATGTATAAGACAGACTACCGGGAATACTATGACTATCGATTCGGTACAGGGAGATAAGATAGAAGAAATCTATCGCTCTATAAAAGACGGCATTGATTCAGCGGCAAATTGTAGTAGTAACTCACTCAGTTTTATCTTGTGCCCAATGCTTGATGGAATGAGAGAAGCTCTGGAGTTTCTTACTGGCAGTGGTAATGCGGGTGACAAAGGCTTTCTCGGTGACCTCTTGAATGTAAATCCATTAACCAACGGCCCGACAACACTAGACCGAAACGGTGACACAATCGACAACTATACGTACAAAGTTTGGGCTAGCATACGAGATGTATCCTTAGGTCTTATCATTATATTTTTTGTAATTATTGTCTTTGGAAATGGTATAGGAATGGATGCCTATACCGTCAAGCGTAGTTTACCTAGACTGGCTTTTGGTGCGCTCTTCACATTTGCTTCGTTCTTCATCCTGCAAACCCTTATCGATATTAGCAATGTGTTTGGCAATGCTGTCCCGGACCTTATTCTTCGAGCCAGTGGGATTGGCGCAGGAGCCTTCGCGTTTAACTTCAATCTTGGTGCAGGTGGCGGATTAGCAGCTATTGTACTCTTACTTATTCTCTATTTTCTCGCATTCATTGCGGTACTAATCGGGATTGCTGGACTTATCGCGCGACAGCTTATCATATATGCGCTTATATTAACGGCTCCTCTCGCATGCGTAATGTGGATCTTGCCAAATACCGAGAAGTTATTTAAGAAATGGTGGTCAAACCTGATCAAAGTCCTGATGATGTACCCGATTGTGACTGGCATGCTGGCCATATCGGTTCTTTTCCAAAAGATTGTAGGTAATGACGACGGCGCCCCGTTTGCAGTTAGGCTTGTCGGCATGGCTGCTCCACTTATTGCGCTCATGGCAATCCCGAAGACATTTAAGATGGGTGGCGAGCTATTCGCGGCTGGCGCTGGATTCCTTGCAGGAAGAGCAAGTGCAGGAATTGATTTTGCTAAAGGAGGAGTTAAGAAGGGTGCGAAAAGTGCGGCTAGTAGCCTGCCAAAAAGAATGGTATCAAGTGACAGGGGGCAAAAAATCGCAATGGGTCTTGGAGCTACACCCATTATTAGATCGTTCGGTGGCAAAACAGCTGCAAGAAAAGCGGCGCAATTAAAGTCTGGCCGGCTAAATGAGGCAGAGTCACTTGTGAAGGACATGTCGTCAGATCAGCTAATGTCAATCGCAAATAGAGGTAACTTCCAGGAGCGCACGGCCGCTATAGGTCAATTAGCAAAGATGGGTGACAGAAAAGCCCTAGCTAAATTAAGTCAATCAGGCGGTGCTACAGGCATGGCATATAATGCGGCCAGTGGGCGTTATGCTGGAGATTTTGGAAAAAATGTAGATCTGCGACGAATCGGTGGTTCATACACAGACATGTCAAGTTTGTCAGACGACGCACTATCTCAGCTCTCAGCGGATGCGTTTGGCTCGAATGTTATGTCAGGTCGAATAACTACGGGACAAATGACACGACTCGCAAACAATACTAGGGCCCAAAACAATATGTCATCTGAGTCATTAGCAATGCTAAGAGCATACCAAGCCGGTACATCCGAACCACAGTCTCAAGGAAATGTTGAAGCTGTCATGCAATACCTTTCAAAAGAGAGTACTGCACCAGACTATAAAGACATTACTGTTGGCGATAAAACGGTTAATCGTGCCGCCCCACAAATTGGCACTGGTACCACGGCATACCGTGCAGGAGTAAGAGTCAGGAGAACTGGTGAAGCAGTAAGGAATGCGCCCTCTAAGGCGGCCGACAAGGTACGTGATTTCCTTAACTAAAATTAATACCATAATATATGGCACAATATAAAGTCCCTCAAAACGTAGAGTCCGAAGACAAGCTACTTGGTCCTTTGACCATGAAGCAGTTTATCTATGCAGTCATTGGACTGGCATGGGGTGGGCTGTGGTATATGATTCTCCGCGCTGGTGGAGCCGCTGGGCTTGTGCTTGCGATCTTCGTCATCCTACCGGTATCCGGCTTCATGTTCCTCCTAGCTTTCGGGCGCCGCGAAGAACAAAGCTTCGAGAACTACCTCATCGCCCTCATCCGCTTCACTGTCGTCCCGCGCAAGCGTGTCTGGATGAAGGACACATCTGTGGAGCACGCCATCGTCGACGCGCCACCACCCCCGAAGGTACAGGAACTCACCGCCGCCGACTACGCGCAGGTCCAAAGCCGTCTGCGTCAGCTCGCGATGGTAGTGGACACACGTGGACACTTGAAGAACGAGGAAGTACAGGCACTCGATCCTACCAACCAAGCTGCTACATTCTCACAACGTGTCTTCACACCACCAAGTCTGCAGCAAGAAATAGCACCAAGCCAGCTACAAAAAGGGGATGACATCATCTCGCAAACAGAATCAGGTCAGAAGATTCAAGATGTCGGCCGAATGCTACAAAATGTTGAGCACGACGTACGCGACCAAGCTAGACAAGCCATGACTCAAGCAATCCAAGACCCATCTGCGGTACAAACACCGGCACAACCCTCCCAGCCACAACTGAGTGATGATATACTTAAAAAGGTTATGGATACTACTGACCTATCAGTAGCCCAGGTTGCTCAGGCAGCCAACCGTGGCCAACTCCAGGCCGGACAGCCCGTCAGTTTCCGCTAAGACAGCAGCCGCCCTCCAAAAGACAAATCTTCAGAACAAAAACGTACACATAGAACCAAGATAGAAACAACCACACTGTATCGGGCTGTTTCTTTTTGTTATGATGATATATTCGTCACTTATAGTACCGAGCATATGAGGTGCTCGTAAGTCCGATAGGTAGTCAAACGACCTAAAAGTAGAAAGAGGGTAGAGAATCAAAGATGGCTGACTCCGTCCAGCAAGCGCCCATTTCAGCACAAGAAGCTGAATACCAGAAATCAATTACGCCACCAAAACAGGTGCAGGATCAGCGTATGAGTACGCAGAACCACCTGATGTTTACTGAGATCAAAGACGGTATCGTTGTGATGCGTGACGGTTCGCTGCGCATGATCGTACTCGCTAGCGCGCTCAACTTCGACCTCAAGAGCCCGCAGGAACAAGACGCGATTGAGTTTGCCTACCAAGGCTTCTTAAATGGACTTCACTTCCCAATTCAGATCGTGATTCGAAGCCGTAAGCTCGAGCTTGATGGCTATCTCGACAAGCTCGAAGTCCTGCAGGCCAATGAAAATAATCCTCTCATCTCTGGTCTGATGGAGGACTATATTTACAATATTCAGGGCCTACTCGAGCAGGTCAATATCATGAATAAGGAATTCTACATCGTCGTGCCATACTTCATCGAGGCCGGGAAGAAGGTGAAAGACAACGCTGGTGTGAAGTTTGCCTCTCTCTTCCAAAGCAACACTGATCAAGTCCAGACCACTGAGATCTTCGAACAACGTAAGCGTGACCTTATCCAGCGCACCAACCTCGTCGCACAAGGTCTCGGTCAGATGGGAATTCGTGCAGCAGTCTTAAGCACGCAAGAAGTTATCGAGCTCTTCTACACCAGCTACAACCAAGAAGAAGCTATGACACAAAATCTCACCGATATCGATCAGATGACCACCCCAATCGTCGAACGCGGCAACCCAATGCCTCAACCTTCAGTGGCTCAAACGCAACCTGGACAAACTCCCGGGCAACCACCCATGCCACCCCAAAACCCACTCATGGGAGGAGGGCAGTAGTGGCGAAGAAGCAACAGATAGACCCGCAGGCGCTTGAGCAGCAAGAGGCGGATCGCGTATATCGTGAGGGCGTCCTTAGTCTCCGCGACATTATTGCACCAAGCTCATTTACGATCGAAAACAACTACCTCATCATTGGCACGCGCTATGTACGAACGCTCTTCGTATACGGCTATCCACGCACGCTCTTTACTGGATGGCTTAGTCCTATTATTAATCTCGATGAAGTCATCGATATATCAATCAATATTATGCCGGTCGAGAGCCGCGTGATCCTCGAAAACCTCAAGAAAAAAGTAGGGCAGCTTGAAGCAAGCTACCAGATCAATGCCGAGAAGGGGAAGGTCCGTGATCCTGGACTTGAAGCCGCGCTGTCTGACGCTGAAGAGCTACGCGATCAGCTGCAAGTGGGGGAGGAGCGATTCTTCCGTTTTGGGCTGTATTTCACTATCTACGGTAAAGACCTCGAGGAACTTGATCTCGTACAACGCAAGATCGAATCCATCCTTGGTACCAGCCTCATCTACACCAAGCCCGCCAGTGTACAGATGGAGCAAGGCTTCAACTCTACGCTTCCGATCGGCACTGATCAGCTTGGCATCTATCGCAACATGAATACCGGCTCACTCTCGACCAGCTTCCCATTCACAACCGCTGAGCTGTCGCGCAATGAAGGAATTCTCTACGGGTTGAACCGTCACAATAACGGGCTCGTACTCTTCGATCGGTTTAGCCTTGAGAATGCAAACATGGTTGTCTTCGCGAAGTCTGGAGCGGGGAAGTCCTTTACGGTGAAGCTCGAGTGCCTGCGATCCCTCATGATGGGTACTGAAATAATTATCGTCGACCCAGAAAACGAGTATAAGACCCTCTGTGATGCTGTCGGTGGTAGCTTCGTCAAGCTATCACTCACTAGTAATACCCATATCAACCCCTTTGATCTCCCGAAGATCGTCGATCCCGAAGAAGCCGACAATGCTCTGCGTGCCAATATCATCATGCTCGAAGCTCTCATTCGTGTGATGTTTAACGGACAGCTCAGTGACGCCGAGATGGGGGATCTCGATACCGCTATCATTCAAACGTATGCCAACAAGGGCATAACCAACGACCCGCTCACGCACAACGTCGAGCCGCCAGTTATGAATGATCTCTACAATACACTCGTGCAGATGGGGAATTATGGCTCAGGTACAGGGCCACAGATCGCTGCTCGCTTACGTCGCTTCACCGAAGGTTCTTTCTCGGGTATTTTCTCCCAGCAATCAAACGTTAATCTTGATAACCGTATGGTGGTCTTCAATATCCGTGACCTCGAAGATGAGCTCAGGCCAGTCGGCATGTTCATCGCCCTCAACTACATCTGGAATCGTATCAAGACCGATCGCAAGAAACGCATCCTCGCCGTAGACGAGGCCTGGCAGCTCATGCAATATCCTGACTCAGCGCAATTCCTCTTCTCGATCGCTAAACGCTGCCGTAAGTACTACACCGGCCTGACAACAATCACGCAGGATGTAGAAGACTTCTTGCAAAACCGACTAGGCCGCGCGGTGGTAAACAACAGCTCGCTCCAACTTCTGCTCAAACAAAACCCTGCAGCTGTCGACATCATTTCGCAGACTTTCAAACTCACAAGTGAGGAGTCGGCTCGCTTAAGCCAATTCCCAGTAGGTGAGGGGTTGTTCTTCGCAGGCTTAAATCATGTCATTATTCGAATTCTCGCAAGCCCCATGGAAGAGCAGCTCATCACCACTAATCCGCACGATATCCTCGAGAAACGCATGAAAGAGCAGAATGATGGGGTGGCAGCCGAGGGAGCGCAGGTCATTAATAACTACGGCGAGCAGAGCAACCAAGGAGGTGGTCAGACACCCGCAACACCACAGATTGACCCAAATCCACCTCAAGAGCAAGTATCAGTCCCAGCTGAGGCCCCAGATCTAGTTCCCGCACAAGCTACCGAGATGCAGCCAGACCAAGAATACGCAGCCCCATTATTTGGAGAGGATGAGGAATAGATATGATCCCCTGGCTACACACTAGCAATCCTTCTAGGGCTCGCCGGCACAACCTAAGATCTCCTTCTTTTGGCCACGAGCGATCTACTGGTGGTAGCCTATCAGACAAAGTCAAGAATGATAGCACAACATCACTCAACCCCACAAGTACCGGAAATACCAATCCTAATGGTTCGGGTCTGCCATCTGTAAACGAGGGTCGAGGCAAGGGAGCCGTAAGTAAGGGTGTCGACAAGGGCCTAGAACAAATAAAGAATAAGTCAAAGGGCACTCCTGTAGGAGAGGCTGCGAATCTCGCAAGTAAGGTAAAAAATACTAGTCAAACCGCAAAAAGAGAAGGAGCAGTTGCGGCAGGAGCTGATGTAGCTGCTGCCGCTGCTCGAACAGGGTTAGCCGCAACCGGCGTTGGTAAAGCCGCCAATGTCGCAATGAATGCCGCAAAAAAGCTTGGTCAGACGGTAGGTATCAATATAAAGGATAGGTACTTCTTGTATGTAGTAATCTTCATGAGTACCTGGCAGTTTATTCTTGTTTTTTTTGTTATTATGGTCGCCGCGTCTCTATTTGGATCACCATCCAAGCTCCTAAAAACAGGCTGGTCGATTGCTAAACATTACGTAGGCCTTTCGGTGTCGACCCAGATAGACCAGGGAGTTGCTGGCAAAATGGCTTACGAAATCCCTGTTGGTAAGGATGGTCGAGCATTGGCGGCAGCCACAAACTACAATCCTGCCAGCATGCCAAAAGAGGGGACTCTAGAATACCGACTCGCAAAGATAGATTGGGAAAAAGCAAAATTCCAGTCAGTTAAACCTGATTCAAATTGCGAGATCAAAACATCCAAAGTCGTGGGGCCAGATGGTCAAGAACGAAGCGTTATTGATTCTGTAACTATTAAGGGCCAAGTCTTAAACCTAGAAGGTATTGCTAGATCAAATTGTATCGACAAAACCTATCCGATATTTAATACCATTATGCGCTCAGAATATATTCGAGAGAACCTCAATAAAAAGCTAGGGATTAGGTATGCCTATGCTGCCCCCAGGGATAGTACTGAGATACGTGGCAAATCAGATGCACAAATCAAAGAAACGCTACGCAAGAAAACATTGAGTAGAGTATGGCAGAGTAGCGGTAAGGGTGTTGAAGGTGTAGCACCAACCACAGACGACGATACGCCCCGAAATACAAACTCAAATGTAGATAAATATATCTACCCAACAGACACTATACTTCCTTTTAGTGTTGCAAATTGCGCAAACAATTACGAGTTTCCAGAAAAGCCATCTTGGGACAACGCTATCGCAAAAGCCCGTCACGATCTTATTTGTGGGGTACCGCCGGATCAGATTATATTTTATGCGCACATACCTCGTGAGAGTGATGCCGAGAGCACAGATCCAGCGAAAAAAGCCCGGGCACAAGCGGCCGTACTAAATACCGTATGTCAGATTTATAATCGCTATACAACAGAATTAACCGACACGGCATCAAAGAACTATAAACAGGCTGTCAAAGATCGTATTAAGTCCGAAGCAAATGCTGCATTCTCAATTATTACTTACGATGATACAGCGAAAACATATTTTCCAAACATTAAGGAGTGGGGCACTGACTCTTATAAGGTGTTGGGTCTAGGGAAATCACAGCAATACAACTACGCGGTAAATGGTCGTCTTGCAGGCGAAACGATTTCCCCAGATGCACTATCTAAGATATTTGGCGGTCCAAATATTCGTGGTGAAGGAATATATGCCGACACTCAAAGCAGCCGTATGATAGCAACATTTAGGAGAGTTGCAGCTGAAAACTGTACAGGGTCTGATAGTATTAACTTCACAGATCTGGCAAACGGAGTGATAGACAGGAGCTATCTAAATATATTTTACTTAACAATATACAAAGTGCTATTTCGTGGAAGTGTAGCAAATCTAGACAGCTACAAAAGAGCAAAAGACGGAACCATAATAAATACAATTGCTGCCATGAACAAAGTAACTATAGAGGATGTTATGAAGCGCCTCATACTTACCGCGAGTAATAACGGCACTTCTGGCGTCGAAGAAGGACCAGCAAATTTCAACAGACAGTCTATTGGCGCCCTAGCGTACAAAAACAGTCTCATTATTTCTATGGGCGGACAATTCTTCAATCAAAACGAAGCCATAGCCGCTGAAAATATATCGAACTCCATCATCGCGTATGAAGATCAATACCAGGGTCTTCTTGGGCGGATCTTCAACAGGAATAATCCTCGCTCCATCTACAGTAGGCTGCAAGTTGCCTTTACAGATTATCCAAAGAATATTCCATCAAATGTGGCTAGTCTTTTTGGAAATCTCTTCAACCCTGCACGCAATATGATTAGTGGTCGAGATTCGCTCGCATACACTCTCACCGGCAAGAGTAATGTTGCCCAAGCAGCATCAAGTCATGAGATAAATAATCTCCATATCGATCCTGCAGGCTTCCCGCCAGGATTTTACGAGGTACCAATTATCGAAAATGCACGAGCAATCGAAAAAATCATAGAACAAAATCCTACAGCATCAAGCACAATGTACCAATGGGAGCTTTGTATGCGTGAATTTATACCTGATCGTTTCCATCTCAACAATCCAGACCCAGATAATGAGCAGCAAAAGAGCTTATATAATAATTTCTGTAAAGAACTTTATGACACACAATCTCCTGGATCTAATGGTGCCCCCAAGAAACTGTCCAATACTTCTGTGATCCAGCGTTTCACAAATAACCCCGGCAGTATAAATCTCGCCAAGAACAGTCAGGATAGGAGAGACCTCTCGTTCATGTTCCGTGTATATCACTTCAACATCCTACAAACTGATGCACTACTCTACCTGTCAAATCCAGCGCAAGAGGACCCCACATTTAACGCTAATAGTAGCGGTCCCGCAGAATCTGGAGAAGACGATACACCTGTCACAACAACAACCCCGACTGGCGACAGAAATGCGCCGTGTCCACCAGGCACCGCTGATGCTGGCACAGGCACGAGATATGGTGTTGGCAGGATATTTGAATATTCTATGCGACTCTGTAAGGTAAATAATACGATCGTTAGCGTTACGATGGCAGCAAATCTACTTAATCTTTACAACGCCGCTGCTGCTGAAGGTATTAATCTGAGCGGTGGTGGATATCGTTCATTCGATCAGCAAGTTGCAGTTCGCAGAAAAAATAATTGCGCAGACCTCTATACAGCCCCATCATCTTCATGTTCGCCACCTACAGCAATACCAGGCAAGTCTATGCATGAGGCTGGCGAAGCTGTAGACTTCTCGCAAGGAGGGTCGACACTGACTCGCTCATCTGGTGGATATCTCTGGATGAAGTACCACGCAAATAAGTATGGATTCTATAATCTGCCTAGTGAGCCATGGCATTGGTCGAGTAATGGAAGGTAAGGATATGAAAAGAGTACTTAGAGCCCTACTATGCCTAATAATAACCCTTACTCCATCCATTGCTTCTGCTGCCACCCCAAATCCTGCCGCAAAAGTTTCCCCTACGTCCAGCATCTCTGATCAACGACGTAATATTGAACGCAACCCCTTCTATGATGAGACAGCAGAAGTTGATACCGATGCAGTTTGTAATTCTTTAGGATTATACGATCAAGGCCAAGCTTCACCATCAGCTTCGGTAGCACCATCCGCAAGTCCAACTCCAGATACAACAGCAATCCCTGCGGGTACAGCACCTTCAGTCGATCAAATTCGTGCGAAGCTCCTTGCAATTAAGAATGTTGGTGGAGCTGCTCGAGTAGAATCGATAATCAATCATCTAGACTGGTACCAACAAGCAGGTCAAGAGGGAGATGTGCCCTGGCAGATGCTTGTGGGCATACATTTTCGTGAAGGACTACATTTCGATAATCCGAGCAACGGACAAGGTGCCTTTCAGCTATATTCTGCCTGGAGGGCTGGCGCAAGCTTTCCACCTGGGCCAATCACTAAAGAGGAATGGGTACGCCAGGCAAAGATAGCCGCCGCAACACTAAAGGGTGGTGTGAATAGCTCACCATCTCCAATAAACGTAGGTAAAACGCTTAATAAGGACACTACAGACACAAATCTTATTAAGGACGTAATGTGGGCATATAACGGTAAGGGAGCTAGAACAAAAGCCTGGGCACTTGAATATGCAACCGAGCTAGGGTTTAACCCGCCAGATCATTATCTCTTCGAAGGTTCTGCGTATGTTATGAATTTCTGGGATGCAGTACGCGACGGCATGAGACAATGTGCGGTCGATGGATGTTCCAGGACAAACAGCTCAGCCAA
The DNA here is from genome assembly GCA_020854115.1 of bacterium. Taxonomy (NCBI): domain Bacteria; species bacterium. The sequence continues at coordinate 25,507 of JADZGC010000013.1, forward strand.
CCCAGGGGCTTTCCTCTTCTATGCCGCACTCAGTGGCTACACTGGCGGTGGCGCGAATAGTAATGGCTGCGAACAGACAGGTGGTGGTTCTACCACAGTCCCCAATGGCGATAAGATCCTAGAGATTGCACTAGCTGAAGTTGGCCATAGAGAATGGGATGAGAGAGTACTTGAATATACAACGGGCCGTCGAGAGAATTGGTGTGCAGACTTCGTGAGCTGGGTATTGAAGCAGGCAGGCACCCCATTTACTGGTGGTGGTGCGGGCGGCTGGCAAATCCCAGCGGTAAGTAATGTGATGGAGTATCTAAGAACAAAAGGCGAGTTCCACCCGAAGGATGATGGATATATACCTCAGCCTGGTGATATATTTATCTTCAAGAGCGGAGGTCGCAGTCACACCGGGTTTGTGACAAAATATGAGAACGGTAGATTCTATACAGTAGAAGGAAATGCATCAAATCAAGTAAAAACAAGTAGTTACGACATGAACTACTCCGGTCTGACCGGGTTTGGACACCTTAAGTAATGACTCAATCAAAACTTTTTAGAAACGTTATCATATCCCTAGTGGCGCTCATAGCTGCCGTTGGTATTGGATATATATACTATCAATCAACAAACCTACTCTTGTCGAACTCGAATGTTGACTCAGGTACCATTCCAAGTTCGACTATAAGCATTCTTCTAAACTTCAATAAGGATATTGACCCATCGCAAAATCTCGACGAAGTAGTGACTGTAAGCCCATCCCTACAGAGACAATCAATACGCGTGAATAAAAAACAGCTAGAAATAATCTACGACTACCTTGATGCAAATATTGATTATGAAATTAAACTAAAGAATTTAAAGAGTACTGATGGATTATTTTTGTCTCAGTCGATAAAATTCAAGACCTCCTATGTACCATATAATCTCCAATCTAAGGATCAACAAAAGCAAGCCCTAGAGGATACAAATAAAGAGTTACGTAATTTCCCAATCCTCAATGAATTACCATACGAAGAGGAGCGCTTTAAGATAGAGGGTGATATCTCCGCAGATCAGCAAAGTATTGAATATACAATTACCTTATTTGCAATTCTTAATAGAGAGGATCAGACGGCCCAATACCGCGCCGACCTAAAGGCCTTTAAGGCAGCTTCCCTAAAATGGCTAACCGATCAGAATGTAGACGTAAGCAAAGCAAAGATTACCTACATCCCAGAGGATCCTGATAGTATTAGCCAATAATCCTCACACTCACACGAAGTATCTCACGGCCAGTTATCTTTCTGAGTGATCGCTCAATCTGTATGTGACGCAGTCGAATCTCACTCGCCTCAGAGCCATTCGTAACAGTCACGCCGACAATATTGTTCTTATATCGCACCGACTCCACCTCAACGTGGGCTTGTGAGCGCACCACCTTGCGAACTTGTTCAAAAAAACCCAAAAGATCATCGGCGCGTTCAAAATTCCTATACTCCATAACATTCCCAATACTCTCAAAGCCCATTTATTTTCTCCTCGTCAGATCAATTGTTTGCGCAGGAAGCTCAAGTCGCCTGTCGATATCTGCCGTAGTAATGACAGTCTGTACATCCTTCAGAACGTCAACTAAGAGATGGCGCCGGGACTCATCAAGCTCGCTAAAAACATCATCTAGGAGTAGGGTAGGGGTCATTCCATCGCGCTTCTCGCGAATATATAACACTTCACACAATTTCAAGGCAAGTAGTGTGGTACGATTTTCGCCGCGCGAAGCGGTTTCATGAAATAATACTTCATTGCGATATAGTTGCCAGTCCTCACGATGGGGGCCGGTTGAGGTTGTGCCGATGGCGATGTCGCGCGCACGATTATCATGTAAGCGACGCAGGAAGTCACTAGAGCGTTCTTTGTAGCTCAGACTAGTACGAGGGCGTTCGCCAGCGATATGCTCAATGTAGCGCTGTAGCTGCGGCTCAAGCCATACGAGTGCTTGCGAGCGAGCATTATAAATTGCTTCGGCCGGCTCAGCAAGCTGGGTATCGAGAATGAAGAGTTGATCTTCAAGCCGCCTGACGGGGGATCGCTTATTCTGGTAGAGTAGTGCATTCCGTTGTTTGATAAGCCGGCGATAGAGTATGAGCGAGCGTCTATATGGTTCACTCGTCTGCGCAAGCAGCATATCCATATACTGCCGACGAAGTGCCGGAGTACCACCGAGTAATTGTAAGTGTCCAGGTTCAAATAGCACCACCGGATGTAATCCGAGGAGTGTGTGTCGACTAATACCGACCTCATTACGCAGAAAGCGCTTCTGACGCCGAGGCAGCAGTCGATATACTACCGAGAGAATCTCATCTTCGTATTCGGCATCAACTCGAAAACCGTCTTGATGCTCAGTAATGAGAGTGCTATCATCGGCACGAAATGATTGCCCAGTAGACGCAACATAAATCGCCTCAAGAATATTTGTCTTGCCGGTCGCGTTTGGACCCAGTATCACCGTCACGCGTTCTTCAAGCTCGAGAGTTAACGTCTCATACGAGCGGAAATGTGTAAGGTGCAAGCGCTTTAACATACAGCTCCTTAGCTACGCAGAGGCATAATCAAGTGCAGACTTTGTTGATTGTCCCTTGGTTGTAAGGGGACAACGACACAGGGATCAAGCTTCTCATTGAGACGGATCTCCACTTGTGGCTCAGAGTAAGCGCCTAATGCATCAAGCAAGAACCGGGCATTTAGCGAGATCTCAGTTGCATCACCCTTCAGCTCGATCGGGACTTCAGATGTATTTTGTCCTACCTGCGCTGCCTCGGCGTAAATTTTCATCAAGCCTTGCTCTGCCGTTACGCGGACTGTATGAGCGCTCTCGCGCGCAAACACTCCGGCAAGCCTAGTTGCTGCCATCAGCTCATCACGCTGACAGGTGAGAGTTGTTTTGGATTCGGTGGGGATAATCTGGGTATAGTTTGGAAAATTACCTTCAATGAGTCGCGAGATAAGGGTAATGTCTCCAGATGTAAACTTAATCTCGTTTTCGCCAACTATCAGCGATACTTCCTCTTGTTCATCAGGGTTGATCAGTCGAATCACTTCCTGGACCGTACGGATCGGCAGGATAGATTGAAAGCTCGGTATATCCTTCAACACAACTTTTTCTTCTGCAAGACGATAACTATCAGTTGCTGCAAGCGTCAGTGTAGACTTATCTGTATGAATATACACGCCTGCGAGTACAGGACGTGACTCATCAAGTGATGCTGCCTTAGATACGCGCTCAAGCAGGTCTTTAAATAATTGCCCTGGTAGTGTGATAGATTGTTTCGCATCGACGGTCGGTATAGCCGGGAACTCCTCGCTTGCGATACCTTGGATACTTGCCTGTGTATGGGCTGCGGATATCTCGAGGGTGTCACCATTACTGACGAGTTGCAATTTATCACTTTGCAGACCCTGTACCACCTCATTCAAGAGGCGAGCGGGGACCGAAGTGCTTCCGGTTTGCTCGATTTTACAACCAATCGATACGGTCAGAGCTATCTCGAGATTTGTTGCTGACAGGGTGAGTGTGCCATCATGCGCATCGAGAAGAATATTAGCGAGTATCGGTAGACTCGTCCGTGAACCGACTACTCGACTCACCACATTAATGGCTTTTGCAAACTTTTCTTGTGAGAGTGAAATCTTCATAATTTCTTAAAATCCCCCTGTCCTTTATTTCTTATATATATTAATGGTAGTGGTGGTATTGGGCTGTGTGGACAGTGGGGAAAAGCTCCGAAAAGCGCTTCTTTGATCTGGAGAATATTTTGTTGTAACTGTGGAGAGGGTGTACATAAGGTCGGGGAGGCGGAGGGGAGAGAGATGGGGAGAGTTTTGAACCCTGTAGCTACGCTGTGCAAAACCACCCACTTGTCCGCAATTCATCCTTAGCTTGTCTACAAGTCTTCCCCGTATAACCCACAAACTTTTCCGCAGATGTTTCCCCAAGTTATCCACAGAACTGTGGACAAAAACCGAACCATCTTCTCGGTCTGATAGGCTCATGAGCTAAAAACCCTTTCCTGCGTAATGCGTTGTCGCACGTCCTGAATATCGCGGATAATCTCGTCTTTTTTAGACACCATCGTCTCGATTTTTTCGTATCCATACATGATTGTTGTGTGGTCGCGTCCACCTAGATGTGAGCCAATCTGAGGAAATGACAAGTCAAGCTCGCTCCTTAGGAGGTACATCGTGATTTGGCGAGGCATGACGATATCCTTACTACGCTTCTTGCCAAGGATATCGTCAGCGCTCACTCCGTAGTAGCGAGCCACCTCACTAATAACCTGTTTAGGACTCATCTTACGTCGAGTCGATGTGGGTTGACCCTGCCCGAGCACTTCTTCTACTACTTCAAGGGTGGCTTGGAGGTTGTGAAGCTCGCAATACATCAGCACTCGATTGAAGCCCCCTTCGAGCTCGCGGATATTGGCAGAAATCTTATCAGCAATCGCTTCAGCTACTTCCATCGTAATAGCGAAGCGCTTGGCCTCGGCCTTTGACTGAATAATTGCCACACGAGTTTCGAGGTCTGGCGGCTGCATATCCACAACCATCCCCCATTCGAAGCGACTACGGAGGCGTTCTTCAAGTTCAGGAATCTCCTTTGGTGGACGGTCAGAACAGATCACAATCTGTTTATTGGACTGGTGAAGGCTGTTGAAAGTGTGGAAAAACTCTTCTTGGGTGGTTTCTTTCTTCTTAATGAATTGAATATCGTCGACAAAGAGCACATCGACTTCTCGGTATTTATTTGTGAATGCTTCTGATTTACGCACTGAATCCACAAATGATTTATAAAACTCTTCGATAGTAATGTAGAGAAGCTCTAGGTTTGGGTTAAGGCGCTTTATCTCACCGTACATTGCCCACATCAAGTGGGTTTTGCCAACACCAGCTGGACCGTACAAGAAAAGCGGATTGTAGTTCGTGCCTGGCTTCTCTGCTACGAGTTGGCCGGCAGAGTAGGCGAGGCGATTAGATGATCCGACGACGAAGTTTTGAAAGTTGTATCGCCCTAAGAGATGGTTTTGCTTGTCGAAAATATTTGACTGAGGTTGAGGAGTGTCGATATTCTGATCGTTTGGGGACGTGAAGAGTGCTTCAGGTTGGGAGTGTAACTTTTTCTTAGGCGCAGTTACTACCTTATAGATAAGTTTTGTGAGCTTCGGAAAGTGAATACGTAAGGAGTCGATAATGGTTGTCTCGAAACGAGCCTTGATCTGCGCACTCGAGAAAGGATTGGGGACTGAAATCGTAGCCTCTGATTCATCTGATGAAATAGCCATCAGGTTTGTAGGCTGCAAAAAAGTCTTGAAGCTATGACTCGTGACTGAGACTTCAAGCTCTCCTAAAACGCGTTGCCAAATAGAACCTAGGTCTGGGGCTGGTGCACCCATCCTCACCTCCTTTTGTTATACCTATCTTAGCCTTTATCCACAGGCTTTGCCAACCCTTTATCCACATACTATCCCCAATTTTGTAAAGGTCTGTGGATATGTGGAGAGGATGCAGGGCTTAAGGGGTTGCCAAAACAGGTACTTTACAGGTATAATACGTCGGATATGAAACGGACGTATCAGCCCAAAAAACGCCGTCGCCAGCGAGTGCATGGCTTCATGGCACGTATGAAGACCCGAGTCGGTCGAGCCGTATTAAAGCGCCGCCGACTGAAGGGTCGCGCCCGCGTGGCTATTTAGTTAGGAGGGGAATGCTAGCACGCGCCTCGCGCTTGCGACGTAATCGAGATATAGTTCGCGTGCTCAAGCGCGGGCGGATTTTGCGTACGAGTCACCTCAAACTCTATGCATTATCAAGTAGTCTACAGAACTCTCGAGCAACCGTAGTAATCTCAAAAAAAGTTGATAAGCGGGCGACAGTACGTAATCGTAATCGACGTCGTGTTATTGAGATAGTGCGTGAGTTATTGCCCCAACTCCAGGGTCACTTTGATATACTGATATATATCAACGCAGACCTTAAGGATGTAGGTTCGGCTGATCTGCGTCGGGAAGTGGGAGAAGGATTGAAGAAGCAGGGAGTCTTACTATGAAGTCGGTCATACTATTCTCGATCCGAATATATCAAAAGACTCTGTCGCCGGATCATGGTCCCGCCAAAGTGTTTTATCCATATGGCTGTTGCCGCTATTATCCGACGTGCAGTGAGTATGCTCATGAAGCGATCGATAAGCACGGGGTAACAAAAGGCAGTATTCTGGCCGCGAAGCGAGTCTCTCGATGCCACCCTTGGGCAATGGGCGGATATGACCCCGTACCTCAATCATTGATGACTAATAAGGAAGGATCATAATGCTCGAAGCAATCTTCGTAAAACCGTTCGCAAATATACTGTTCTTACTCTATAACTACATACCAGGGCATGATTTCGGGATCGCAGTTATCCTGGTGACTGCCGCAATTCGTCTGGCATTGTGGCCGATCCTTGCCCGACAACTTCATTCCCAGCGTAAGCTCCAAGCATTACAGCCAGAAATTGCGAAGCTTAAAGAACAGGCAGCTGGCGATCGGCAAAAAGAAAGTCAGATGCTTATGGAGCTATATAAGGAGAAAGAAATTAATCCACTGGCTTCATGCTTGCCACTACTTATTCAATTTCCCTTTTTGATTGGGCTGTTTGTAGTGTTTTCTAAGAGTTCTGCTGGTATGGCTGGTTTTGAAGGATACTTATACGAGCCGATAAAAAACCTGAGCTTCATCAAGGAAGTTCTCGCTCAGCCGGTACTATTTCAGGCAAAACTCTTCGGTATTGTAGATCTAGCAAGTAGTCAGAATATCATTCTCGCGATCCTGGCTGGTGCATCACAATATTTCCAAGTGAAGCAAATTACACCAAAACAAGTTGATCCAAACGACCCAACGGCCGCAGCGAACCGCATGATGATGTATATGTTCCCGCTCCTGACCGGATGGATTGGGTATACCACTGTTGCTGCACTTCCTCTCTACTGGGCAGTCTCAAACGGCGTAAGTATTCTTCAGCAAACTTTGACGGCTTCTGAAGAAATTGAGAAGATGGAGGAAGCACAGGTGGTGACAAAAGTTCGATCGTCGAGCGATCGGGAAAAAACTACCAAGAAGAAACGTAAAGGGGGCAAGAAGTGATCGAAGACGACCATATCGAAGCTGGTAAGAAGGTATTGCATGACATCCTTGATGCTATGGGTTTTGATGAATATACCGTCTATGAAGACCAGCTTGAGAGTCGTCGCATTCTATCGGTAGCCGTTGATGACCACGCGCTCCTCATAGGCCGCAAAGGAGAAAACCTCCAAGCACTTCAGCAGTTGATGAATGCATTATTGAGATCCGACATACACGACGCCCCGTTTATTACTCTTGATGTGTCGAACTACAAAAAAGATCGCATAGAGAAGATTATGCGTATCGCAGAAGATGCGGCTCATAAAGTCCAGCAGTACGGTAAAGAATTCCAGCTTAAGCCAATGTCGGCTTTTGAACGTCGTATCGTACACATGGTTCTTGCGGACAAGGATGATCTAGAGACCGAGAGTGTTGGACAAGATCCCCGCCGCAAGGTGATCATTAAACCAAAGATTACTGCCCAATAAATATTTAATCTGCCACAGGGAAGTCTAGAGCTGACTTGTAGGTGGTGTAGAACGTATCGGTTTTTACTACCTGGCCGTTGACGATTATATCGCGATAGAAGACAGTTCTCGATGGTACATTGGGGTCACTATTGCCATAGATGAAGAATGGTCCGCGCAGATTGCCGCTCTTTTTCTTGGTGCCATAAAAGCGGAACTTAAGTGTGGTACCTTGCAGGTCGGTCTGGATTAATATGTGATGATCGGTGTCATTTTTAAACTTAAAGTCTACTTGAGGGTAATAGATAGTTGCATCGACACCAGGCACACCATAGGGTGCGGTGTAATATGAGACCGCAAATGAGTGGTTCACTCGCTCGATGATCGGTAGACCCGCGAGTAGGGCTGCTCGAAATGCGGTTGAGCTGACCTGGCACAAGCCGCCGCCATAGGCACTCTCTTGGCGTCCTTCGAGAATAACACGGCCTTCAGCGTAGCCTTGCTCCGGACCTACTTCACCCAATAATTCACCAAAGCTAAACACCTCGCCTGGCTTCAGGAGTACTCCTTGGTAACGCGCTGTGCCGACGCGAATATTCTGCAAGCGATTTCTTGATGATCCAGGAAAATACGTGACGCCCTCAGATAGTAATTCTTTGATCCCCAGGTTATCGATGTTTTCATCGGAAACCTCGGCTTTTGTGATTGCGACAACTAAATCAGTGGGGGCGTTTGCTTGAGTCTCAGATAGCGCGGTGCGGATCTTTTGGGCACTTGCACTCATTTCAAGGGCGATGCCATCACGCGATTGTTGAAAGATAGTTGCTCGATCGCCGCTGATGCTTAGTTTGGCATCGACTGGTGCCTGGTTGATTTGTTGTGCGATCGCCGCAAGGCTCGCCTGTATCTTTGTTTCAGAAAAATCAGCTTGGTGTTGTGAGGTGCGGGTTTGTGCGTAAGCCCGATAAAGTAGATCTTCTTTATCGGGTATAACAGCTACACCATCCACCCAACTTGCGATTTCTTGAGCGCCAAATGACCATGTTTTGTCATTGTATTTTACGACTAATGGTTGTTGCCTGAAGCGTTCAATCGTTGCTCGCTTTGCGCTCAGATCACCTTCAGTCACGACTGGATTCAGTGAGTATGTAGCAAGCTCGATATCAATTCTATCAAATGTGCGTGCAGCCTCTTGAATTCGCGCTACGGTGCGAGGGAGGGAAACTCTTTTTCCAGAAATTCCTGGGGTTATTGAGATGATTGATTCATTGACGACGAGCTGTGGGTCGATCACGGCTGTGTTGTATGTATCGATGGTTGACGACAGGGCCTGGGTGATAGCGCCCTCATTGAGGGCAATCATCTCGGTGCTTGGTTGAGACAGACCGATGAGTAGTTTGAACTCATCATAGATTTGCTGACCAATCCACCCTTGCCGACCGACACTATATAACTCGTTGATCACGGGCTCGCTTACGTGTGAGAGCCCAAGATCCTTGGCCTTGATGCGAATAGGCTGATCGGATGTCGTTCGGATAAGAACCGTCTCGGCGCCTTGATATTTCTCGCTCATGGACGCGATCAGTGTTGATGCCTCGACCTTACTGAGTCCACCGAGATAGATGCCGTAGGCTTGAGCTCCCGGCAGAATCTTGCCCCGATACGCGAGTCGAATAACTCCGAGCGTAAAGAAGAAACCGAGCACAAGTACTAATCCAGCAATAATCAACCAGTGACGCCGGTTTGATTCATTGGCATAGGGCAATGCAATAGTGTCTTCGTGAGAGTGCTTCATGTGGGGGTCTCTTCATCTAAAGTATAGCGAGTTTTTGGCTATAGGACGAACAAAATAAAAAAATAGGACCCTCATTAATTACGAAGGCCCTAATAATGATTTATGGACCGGTCAGTATCCTATCGAGGCCAAGCTCCGTCGAATCTTGCCCACCCAAGGTATGCATTCTTGAGTCCGGTCACACTATGCTGCCAGACTGGCAGGCGTTGGCCGTTAAATCCTTGCGTTGAGATGACCTGTCCGTTTCCGATCGATAGCCCAACGTGTCCGGAATAAAACACGAACACCCCGGCCGGCGGGTTGGTATCGGTGTGAATCTGGCCACGCGCCAAACGAAATGCGTAGTGTTCGTCTGATGACCAGGCTCGACCACGCGTTCCAAAGGCGACTTCTACGAAGCCTTCACAGTAGCCCGACCAGGGTCGACCAAACTGGTCGCTCCAAGTTGGGTCCGGGGAGTTTTTCTCGGCGATCACCCAGCCAACGGCTGCCTGCTCTCGGGGTGTCATAAGCTGAAGTGGCCGCACGCCTTGATCGCTGCGCCAGGTAAGTGACCCGCCCTCGAAGTCCTGGCGCACGAATGAGTTCCAATGGTATTCGTCGCTCTTCGGATAGCCGAGATAGCTACCGGGGCCGCCAATCGAGATGTAGTAGCCACGCATACCATGGTGCACACTGTAGGTCTGTCCGACTCGATCTCCTCGCATGAGAAATGTCGGCCCCCACCAGCCGCCATCGAAGTCTTGATTCCAGCCAGCGCCCCAACGATACGACTCGTTTTGTGGGTAACCTACCTGGTTGCTGCCGACGCGCGCCACATACCACCAGCGCGTGTTGATCACAGAGTAAACGCGATGTGTCTGGCACCCTGGGGACATGAGTGCGGCATCGATGTACTTGCCGCCACCAAAGTCCTGGATACAGCCACTGTTCCATCTATGCACGGCATTCTCAGGGTAGCCGATTGCTGCTGCACCTCCGATGCGATTGTAGGCATCAACCCAGGGTTGCGCCCAAGAATTCTCGCCGATCTCACTTGCAGAAGCAACTTGTGGGGTCATGACGCTGCTGAAGACCACGCCGAGAACGACTACTAACAGCCAGCCTCGGCTCACCCTCCGGAATTTCATAAGGTACACCTTTCGAGAAACGAATAGGAATCATTTGCATCCTAGACACTTGTAGCGAATGGCGCAAGCACAGCTGAATTCAAGCCGCTCCATGCTTGTCTTCAGGTATAATGGTGGCATGGCTAGAATCGTTGTTGATGCTCGCTGGCTCAAGCAAACCGGCATAGGGCGATATATAGAAAACATACTGATCGAACTTGTTGCATTGAAGTCGGGTCATGAATTCGTCTTACTCTTGCGTGAAGAAGATGTCGCTGTGCTACCGAAACAATTACGTGAGTTAGAGTACAAGATCACAAGCGTTGGCTGGTATACGCCCCAAGAACAGATAGTCTTACCGCTCATCCTGAATGAGCTCAAGCCCGACTTAGTGCACTTCGCAAACTTTAATATTCCATTGCAGTACTACAAGCCCTTTGTCGTAACGATTCACGATCTTACTATGCTGCGTTTCAAGAATATCCGAGGGGGATTGTTGGCCCCGTTTACATATACCTTGAAAGATGTTGTGATGCGTCATGTACTCAAAACGGCGGCAAAGCGGAGTAAGATACTCTTCACACCGAGTAAATTTGTCATGGATGACGTAGTCCAGCGATATCGTGTACCGGCAGACAAGGTAATGGTCACATATAATGCGGCCGATATCCCTATGAAGGATGGTACGGTGAATCTTAAAAAAATGGGCATTCACAAGCCTTTCATTCTCCATGTCGGAAATGCCTATCCGCACAAAAATATTGCTCGCTTGATCGAGGCACTACCACATATCAATCAAGGAAGAAGTAAGCCTGTTCAGCTCGTTATTGCTGGAAAAAAAGACGACTTTCATAATGCTCTCGAAAAACAAGTTGTGAAACAAAAGATGCAGCAGGATGTGGTCTTTACTGATCGGGTGAGTGACGAAGAGTTGGTGGGACTCTATCGGGCGGCCAAGTTGTATGCATTACCTTCATTGTCCGAAGGATTTGGCATCCCAGGGCTTGAAGCAATGAGTTACGGGTTGCCGGTAGTGAGTTCGGATGCTTCGTGTATGCCGGAGATTTATGGTGATGCCGCGGCATACTTCGATGGACGCAATGTCGAACAAATGGCTCGTGTGTTGAGCGAAGTGCTTGATGATCCAAAAAAGCAAGCGACCTTAATTAGACACGGAGCAGCTTGCGTGAAGCGTTATAGCTGGAAGGACTCAGCAGAAGTTGTTCTGCGGGGATATGAACAGGCACTTAAGGCGTCCAAACAATCACACCCCATCAATCGGCTGCTTGGCAGGCAATAGCGTTATTTTTCGAGTGAACTTATATAGTTCCAGTACTCGGTGTGACCCTGGAGCTTCATGGCGTACCACCACTCCGCACCCCAGAGGTCAAAGCGCTTGATATTTGTCTCGCGAGCGTAGAGTATATTGTCCTGAAGCTTTGTTAGGCTCATTGATTTTTGTGCTTCTTCGTGTGAGATATGTTCATTACCGCGAGGCCCCCATGCTTCCGCCTGGAGCTCGTGGATGGTTACGGCAGTTCTTGGATGGAGGTATTCGACAATAGCTGCCTTCCACCAATTGTATATGCCGCGTTGTGGGTAAACATAATAGCCAAAAGTACCATTCCAGACTGTGCGATACATAGAGAAGCCATAGTATTCGGTCATTGGTCCAATGATTGGCCACCCCCATTGATTTGATTGGGTGAGCATTATTGGTGTTGTCTGATCGATCAATCGCACTGTCGCGAGCTCTCTGCGCAGTGCTTGTGTGGTCAGATTCTGAGTCGGGCATTCACCGAAGGAGTGGAGAAGAAACTCATTCTCTAGTTGCCAGGCTTCGAGGGCTGGATGATCTTTGTAGCGCTCCACAACTACGGCGAGCATTTTGTTGGCTCGCTCGGCGACGAGATCTGCGTTATTGCGATCAAGCCAGGAAGGATAGTAGCATTCGGGTACACGGATAAGCTTCTGGCCAATCACAAGTTTGACTTTTGCGTTGCGTTTCGCAGCTTCATCGAGCATCCAGTCTACTTCTGCAAAGTTGTACTGATCAGGCTGAGGCTCTATCTGATCCCAATATGCTGGCAGGCGAAGGTGCTTGAATTGTAGTTCATCCAGGACTGCTACATAGGCTGCGCGCCAATCCATACCGTAGCGTTCGGCTTGGTAGGGTGAGAAGCTTACGCCGATTACTTCTGGTTGATTTCGATGCCTCAGGAAGAATCCGGCCATTAATATTGCGCTGACCGTGAGAAGTGCGGCGACTATGATACCAAGCTGTGTAAGTCTGGTTCGCCAGCTCGCTCGCCTCTTGCTTGGTGCGCGTTCGGTTGCTAGGTCTGGCTGTGGCTGGTGCTTGTGTCTAGTGATGGGTGTGTTGGGCATAATTCTTGGTCGAGAGTTCTATGATCACTGGATAAGACAATGTTGTATTTGCCCCGACTTGCAGCGGGTCAATGAGGTCGTGATTTAAGTTCTCACTCTTCGGAAAACGATAAGCAGATACGTCTACTCCATTATTGCGCCATTGGCGAGCCAGCGCATCGGTCGTATCATTGTTGACCGCGGCATCATTCTCATTTGTAATGACGACGACATGCGTAGATCGTGGGTTGCGTCCTTTTTCGAAGAGTGCCTCGGTGATACGCAGGTACTGTCCGACCGGCTGTGATTGCCAGCCAAAATAGGCACTGGTTGGACCATCAAGATTCTTCTGTTTGTCGCTCCACCATACAAACTGATTTGGAATACTGAGGAGCGCTCCGGTTACGAGACGAGTAAGTGGGGCGGGTACTCCTGTCGGTGTAAATATTGGATCAATGATGATGGCTTGATGTATGTCATCGCGCTCGGTGACGACATAGGCAGCTTCATTGGCGCCAGCTGACAGCCCCATGATGTCGATATCCTCACCCAGACCCGCTGCGATGTCGATTGAGTGATTTAGGTCGCGCAGCGTATCTTCAGCAGTCAGGCGAGAGAAGGTTGGTGCCATGCGATCGCGCATGCCATGCTCAGGTACGCGGGTGATGAGGACAGCATAGCCCATGTCGTGATATATTTTTGCAAGCTCATCAAATTGGCGTGGGCAATTTGTAAGACCGTGACGAATGACGAGTACACGCTCGACTCGGGCCGGCTGCTTGAGGTATCGGTAACTGCAGTCTGGATTTAGGTCGCGATTGGTCTTATCTGCTGCAACCAGCGCTTCAGCAGCCTGGTCGGCCAGGACATAATCGTCATAGGGATTGTAGATAGACGAGAGTGACGCGGTATTGAGTGGGCGTAGCTGACACCAGACAAGGAATACTAGTAGTAGGAGAAGTAGTATAGCGGCGATGGCCCCAGCTACTTTGAGCATCTGACGTTTTTTGTCTTGGCGAACTACTGTCTTGGTTCGGGATGGTTTCTTAGCCTTAGTCATAACTAGTATTAGTATAGCAGTTTGTGGGGTGCGCTGAAGTCATCAGGATTGACGCCCTATCTGGTATAAGGGTATAATTGCGTGGTCTTTTGGCGAATGCGCCCGAAGAAGTAAATACATAATCCGGGGTAGCTCAGCGGTAGAGCAGTTGGCTGTACGATACACCACTGGTATACAGTAATATGTATGCCAGATCGTCGAACATATGCAGATCGTGCTGATTATTTGAAGCAAGCTGTGTCGAAGCGTCGAAAGACAATTCGCTCAAGACTCATTCAATATAAAGGCGGTAAATGTTCTCGCTGTGGATATGATAGATGTATAGAGGCCCTAGAATTGCATCACAGAGATTCTTCAAAGAAAGACTTCGGGCTTTTAGCTCATGGGCTTACGCGTGCGTGGGAAAAAGTAAAAGCCGAAGCAGACAAATGTGATCTTCTCTGTGCTAATTGCCATCGTGAAATCCATAGCAAAGTGCAGCCTACTTGAGTACTCAAGTAGTGAACATAGGGTTAATTGCGGGAAGCCTAAACTTGCTAATGTAGGTATGGTAATCCGCAGCCAAGCCGAGGGTGGGATAAAGGTCTTCGGAAGGTTCAGAGACTAGAAGGTGAGCCCAACAATAATCCTTCAAACAGCGCCCTACATCCGTTTTATCGGATGATGAGATAGTCCACTCTTACGCGAAAGCGCGAGGTAGGTGTAACCAATTGGTCGCCGGTTCGAATCCGGCCCCCGGAGCCA
>JADZGC010000014.1 GCA_020854115.1 bacterium
AAAGTGTAGTTTAGACCTTGTGCAACAACCCCACTAGCACTTCATAATTAGTCGCAATAAGCACAAGGTTCACGAATATTAAGCCAGGAAACAGTACCCAATTCTCGGTAAACTTGTCAGTAGTGATTCTCCAGGCACGAATTGGCGGTATGCCGAATTTAATTGGTATCGGCAGCAGCCATGGTACACCTTCTTTACTAAAAGTATCGATGATGAGATGTGATACCATGCCAATCATATATGCCCACCAGACGAGCTCCATATTAATGCGCGGAAAAATCGGATGAATGAAGCCTAGCAGTAGCTTCGCTAAGAATCCAAACAATATAAGTCCAAGCACTGAGTGTGTGATGAAGCGATGGCCGCCGAGCATCTTGCTAATTATCTTCCCGATGAGTCCACCGATAGGTAGATTACGCCAGAATGGCGCAGTCGGCTGATCGATATCGGGCGTTATCCCACCGACTTGATTGGCCAGAAAGGCTGCGACCGCCGTACCAAGCGTCAGATGGGCAGGAGGATATATGATCGTTGCCGTGAGAAGCCCAGTAAAGGCAATCAGATCATGAGTGCGACCAGTCATAAGACTAGTGTAGCATGAGAGCAATAGACAAAAATAAAACACCCAGACCGAAGTCTGAGTGGAGAAAAGATCTGGGTGTGATGATCTCAGGCGTACGCGAGCGCGATGACAACCGCACAGTCTCGCACTACCTCACCAACCTTGGTGTGGACCAAGCTATAGCCCGGATCGATACTCAGATACAGGTTCAGCATGGCATGCGCCGAGCCAATCAACGGGGGCTGATCGTCGGGCATGATGATCTCGATCAGGTCATGATGGAAGCGCAGATCCTGCTAGCGTATGTGGTAGACACCATCAGGATATCGGTGCAACCACCGAATGACGCGAGTTTTCATGAAGGTCAGAAGATCTTGAGCCCGCTTCTCTGGGCACTTTTTACCTGCGCGCGAACTCTCGAGCATGATCTGTGCCATCAGAAGCTCGCACAGTTCTCGTGGTTCGAGAGCCTGCAACTCGGCCTGTCACAGACGCCAGGTGTCTGCAGATACGTCGGAGTGTGCCAGGGTCATAGCTCCTCCTGGGGTAGGTGTGGAAATTACTAGGTGGAGCTATAGTAGCTCTATCTGAAACAATCTGTCAACTCGCGTGACTACGAATTAGCAATATAAATATAAGCTTAGTTCCCTTGATTATCCTGGCGCATTTGCTGCATCTCTTGCTGCTGTTCTTGTATGGCTTGTTGCTCAAGGGTGCGTGCTTGCCTATCCTTTGCATCGATCTGCTGCTGGAGATCTCTGATTACTTGTTGGACTTGATCCATCTGTCGTTGAATATTTTGGATCTCATTGTTTTTTTGCATAATTTGCTGCTGGAGATATTCTATCTCCCGGCGAACGTTTTGTGCTTCTTGACGCGTTTGCTCTGCGCTCATAGTACCTTCATCTCCTTTATTAAAATCGAATAACAGTCAACGCAAATATGGTATTTCTTAACTGTCGATTGCTCATCTGGCGGACTCAATAAAATTGCCCCAAATGCTTTGAGTTCTTTGCCGCATTTATCGCACGTAGGTCGAATGGCCATTGCCCGCTCCTTCTTATCTGTATCATCATACACCCTTAAACAACTCGCTCACCAGCTCGTGGGTTCTCTCATGAATTAGTCTCTCTTCATCATCACTAAATACCCCTGGCCGCACATCGGCTATCGCACGACTATTTCGCTTAAGTACATGCATCTTTCCTGTAGTTACACCAGAGACATTTTTCGGAGAAGTATAATCTTTGATCTTTGCCAAAATGCTTGGCGTGAACTCAAGGCCTAGCTTCTGGTATATGCGTTTCGTCTCAGCAATCGGACTTTTCGCTAGCTCGTGATGCTTCACTACAATAAATCGAGGATTACGATCGATGTAGTGCTTAAGCACAGTGTTAATCGTTAGCCAAAGTAATATTTGCTGCTCAAGCATGCTATCGTCACTTCTAATTTTTTGATCAAGTACATCTTTAAGGTAGAACTCATATAATTCCTTTTGTCGGATGAGCTTGTCTATCGAATGCTGCATACCAACTCGTCGCATGCTCGCTATATTTGGCAATGGCTTACGCAGGATAACTACAACGTCCATGTCATATTCGCTATGCAAATATTCGCTACCAAGACTAATCATTGGATCCTTAAGTAACAAACGATCTACTAAGGGGTTGGTCATTGCCTTTATATAGCTATAGTTACTTCCCCCTCCAAAGATAGCTCGCCCAATACGCTGCGATATACGGGACGCTTCACTGGGAGGGAGCTTACGAAATGTTGCCGTACCATTAAAAATCGCATCGATCATGGATCGATAGTACGTCTCCTGTTCCATGCCTGCATACAAGTAAGGAAACTCGTGCTCTAACCCTGCTAGCCCAAAATCTCTATTAAACGGCTCTCGAACATAGCCAACTTCTCTAGGTAGCGAAAGTATCTTACCTAAAAAAGTAGTGCCACTTCTAGGACATCCGGTCACTAAAATGTGTTTTTTTGAACCTGCTTTTTTGCGATTATTCATAGATAACTTGAACGACTATACTATTAGGATTGTATAGTCGTGACATTTTCCACCCCTAATACATTCATTATATCTCAATGCACTACAAAATGATTCAAGAATGCAATCAAAACATCATTCACGGCGCAGCGCAATAATCGGACTAATGCGACCAGCCCGGCGCGCAGGAAATGCCACGACTATCAATGCAACCACGATCGCAAACACAACTCCCGCCAGGATCAACCACGCAGGCAAGAAGAATACACTAAATGATTCTTTCACTCCACGTGATCTAGCCAGGCCGACCGCGACACCATTTATGATTCCGCCCAAAGCCCAGGCACTTGCAATACCAAGTCCTGTGCCTAGCAATGACAAGACAACTGATTCAACCACAAAGAGTCGTCGTATATCTTTACGCCTCGCACCGAGCGAAACAAGTAGGCCGATTTCCTTGGTCCTTTCAAGTAATGCAATAGTCAGCGTATTAAACATCCCGAGCACAGCGATAATCATACCAATACTACCGAAGGCGGCCAGAAATGTATTGAGCACAAAGAAGAACTGCGTAATCTGGTCAAGCGTATCAGCTGGCGAGGCGGTGTTAAAGGCTTGTGACTCAATCTGTTTTCGTACCTGATCGACATTTTCTTTTTCGTCAACCAAGACTTTAGCTTGGTAGTAATCGGTGAAACCAAGATTGGTAAACAGGCTCTCTGTCGTATATACCTCGCTATTATTTCCGCTATCTATCACCGCGACAACAGTCAGCTCTTTTTCTAAGTCTTTATCCAGGGGGAAGCGCGATGCCTGATTCTTGTCCTTGAGAATCACTAAACTCAACTTCTCATTGACGGCCTTCGATGCCTCGCTTATCCCAATTGCCTTCAAGAAAGCGGTATTCACGACGATCTCATTATCGGCCGAGGGATTAACCTTTTTGCCAGCCTCAAGTCGGAAACCCGACAAATCCAGAAAGGCCGTATCAGCACCGTATACTACAGTATCGGTGAGGGATGACTTATATCTGATTGAGCCCGCAAAGGAATAGGTCTTTGATACCTCTGTGACGTGCGCATAGTTTCGAAACCTCGAGATAGTCTCGCTGGTAATGCGTACCGACTGAGGCTTAGTGGATGTGACATCGATCGCCTTAATCGACTTTGATCCAATCACCCGTTCGGTCACCACTTTTTGGAGACCGAGACCAATCGACACGAGAAATACGATCGCCCCAATCCCGATAACAACGCCGAGAATTGTCAGCATCGTACGTAGTTTTTTATGCAGCAAGTTACTCATCGCAATCTTAAACAAGACACGCTTATGTATATATTTACGCTGCACCAGCCCTTCATTGCGAGACTTCATCGGAGGTACAGTAGATTTCATGAGGCACCCTTCTTTATAAGCCCGTCCGTCATTCGCCCTTTATTATTCGAAGTAAACGACGACGCCAGTCTCTGAGAATACTGCGCACGCTGCTCATTTGTCAGGCCGCCGTCAGCATCACTCCCGATACTCACTACCCCGTCAACAATACGGATCTGATGGGTGCTCAAGGGTAAATATTCGAGATTGTGCGTAACCATAACAATAGTTTTGCCAAGCTTTTGTAATGAGGAGAGGAGATTCATAACAACGTCACCATTCTTGGTATCAAGATTGCCGGTCGGCTCATCGGCTATGATTACATCAGGATCAGATACAAGCGCGCGGGCTAACGACACCCTTTGCTGCTCACCGCCAGACAATACCCCTGGTTTCTGACGCATAAGGTGATCAATCTTCAAGCGTTCCAACACTTCTTTGGCTTGCTTATGTGCCTCTATCGGTACATGCCCACTCAAATATAACGGCATACTTACATTATCAAGCACCGACATACTCGCTACCCAATAGTTACTCTGATACACGAGCCCAAGATTATTGGCACGAAAGTTTGCTCGCTCATCAGGGTCAAGTTCATACACGTTTTGCCCTTTAAAGGTAATGATCCCTGAAGTCGGCTTAGCCAGCCCCGAGATCGCATCCAGTAAGGTCGACTTACCGCTTCCGGATGCACCATAAATGATTGTGAAAGATCCTGGCACAATGTCGAAGTTGCACTGCTTCAAGACCTGAATCTCCTTCCCGGCAACTAAGAAGTTTTTCTTCACATCCTTGACGGAGATCAATGCTGACTGCTGGCTCATTGCGCAGCGAATCCAAATAATCTCTGTAGCGTGGAAAAGATGATCGAAATCACAGAATCAGTTGCACGACCAATTATCGTCGATTGTGTACCACCGACACCGCGGTTGCCACTGCGATCCGCGCCAACTGGTCGAACATTGTATGACTTCGACGGAGACAAGTCAGAAATAATCGCAATGTGGTCGGTCGTATATGCCCCATCTGCTACCGTCTGATTGTTCAGGTCAGTGCTTGATGCACCGGCAGAAAACTGCACTTGGCTGGTAGCTGGCTCGTCTGTCTTCCAGGTGACAATTATCTGACCACGAGCTTCACTCCCCGATCCACGCACCACAGACTCGACTGCGATATCAAAGATCTTTGGCGGTCGGGTATCTAGAGCTGTCTTAAATACCTGTCGATCGCTGACCGCCAGATTACCGTTACCGTCGCGCGATTGAGCGGTCAGTCCGTACTCGCTATTGTCATCAAGCCCGCGAATAATGATCTCGTGCTCCGTCTTCAACACCGACTCGGCGGCTTCGATGGTAGTGCCGCCAATCTTGCCATAGATGATTTGCGAAGTCGCAGCCACATTTGTCGTCCAAGTCACTCGCTGCGTACTCGTCGGCTCACCTTCGACAGGCTGAAAACTGAGATTTGCTATTCGTGGACGTGGTGGAGTTGAGAACGAAAAGATACTACTCTGATACTGTCCACCCTCGCTATCGTACATCGTGATTTTGTAGAAGTACTTCGTACCGTCATCGAGACCTGGTAGTTGCAATTGATACGATGACTCAGATAGTGAGGTGTTGACTGATCGAATCCCACCAAATGCATCTGATCTGCCAAAGAGGATGTCGACCTTGGCTGCGTCTTTGGTCGTAAATTGGATAGTTGCGGCATCGAGACCAATCGACTGTGTGACAACTTCCTTGAGTACTGGTGCCGGCGCGGTAGTAAAGGTATATTCCTGGCTCTGGCCAGTGTTCCCATCCTCATCAGTCCACTTGGCCTTGTAGTAGTAGGTCGTACCAGCAGCCAAGTTATCCAGATCTATCACGTGATCAGTAGTCTGTTCAGAGTTACCAATCTCAGACGCAGAGTACACACCACTCTGTGTGCCGATCGCAATCTTGCTGTCTGAATCTCGGCCAGTCGACCAGGTAATTGAAGCTCGGCGGGTCGTTACATCAGTCACACTCGGCTCGCTCACAAGGGCGGCTGGTGAAGTAAATTTACCTGTTGGGGTCTCCGATACAGCTCCACTCTCTGCACCACAATTATTCGCGCTATCACAAGCAGATACTTTGTAGAAATATTCTATTTGCGAGAGTCCGGCATCGACATATGACGTACTACTACTCGAACCAACTAGACTATATGCTCCACTGTAGCTGGTTGAACGATACACCCGATATGCCGCGACACCTGCGCCAAGCGACGACGGCTCGTCCCAAGTCACGGCTAATCGCCAGTTACTGGTGGTCTTTACCGATACATCTGCTACGTCGATGTTAAGTGGCATACCTGGAGAAGGAGTGTTTGCGGTAAACGTAATCGATGCAAGGCTGGCATAGTTGATGGCATTGAAGTCGTCTTTTGCGACCACATAAAATGTATTGTCGCCCGGCTGGGTTGCAAAGGCATCCGGCCCTACTGATGTCTGCGCATAGTCAGTGAAGTTGCAATTGTTGACTGTGGGGAGTGCATTGACCGTATAACAATATTTCAGCCTATCTGCTTCGCCAGTCGTTGTATTAAAGGTCGTCGGTGGATCCCAGCTAAAGGTGAATTCGTTGGTGGTATTTACTGAAGGAGCTGCAATAAGGTTTAGCGGTTCTGACGGAGCCCCGCTTGTGTTGACGCGCAAGGCCGCGGACGCATAGCTTGATGTGACATTTCCAGCCTGGTCCCATGCACGAAATGTAACGGTATTCACGCCATCCACAATGTCTTGATAGTCAGGAGGGTCTGTGGTGGTATAGCTCCCGTCATTCGCGAGCAAATCTCCCGCATCACCGGTCCCCGTATGTGAGTCCCCGTACCATAACCCGCTACCTATCCGATACTGCAGTCCAGCCAGTCCGGAGTGAGCATCGTCTGCTGCCTGCGGCCCAGTAGTTGGCCACGTAAATGTCGCGGATTTTGTGTTGATAATTCCTGACGGGGCCGATATAAAACCCGGGTTAGTCGGTGGAGTATTGTCAAATCTAAACTGGAACTGTGCAGAAGTGTTATGTACGTTACCGGCCCGATCGATAGCCTTTATATTGAGATAATATGGAGTATTTGATGTTGTTAAAGGAGTATTGAGCACTCCTGAAGCGGCGAGATCAATGTCGGTACCAGATACACCAAACTGACAATTACCGCCAGTGTCCAATGATCCTGTACCCAACACCCCCTTAGTGGTCACCGGATCTGCGGAAGGCGTTTGCCCGAGATATAGGCAGTATCCCAAGATACCTGATGCGGCGTCGGCTCCAGCAGTCCAGCTAAAGAAAGGGGATCCTCCATTTGTCCATCCGTTACTTGCCAGCGCTGCCCCACCATTAGTCTTACTGGCAACAATACTCGAGGCATTGGTGACTGGCGGATTGGTATCAGAGTTTGCCGTCAGTGTTACCGAGTTAAGTTGCACCCGCTGCGAACCATTGCCCTTCAGTACGGCTTGCCAAGTAATGCCCTTAAAAGTTGCTGGAAAGCTAGCAATATTTGAGTTAATCGTTGCGATGGGATTTGAATTGGCCAAAGCAGTCGAGTTGGCCCAACTGCTACCAGTCCAGTATTTCCAGGTCACACCCCCATCATCACTCAGCCTATATGTGACGGCGCCCCCTTCTGTAGTTTCGCTACTGGCCAAACCATCCCAAGTATGTATCCCACCCATACGTACCGCAGCATTTAGCTTGACCCCTTGATAATCTGTCGTATATGAATTTGTTGTGAAACCCGTGCGAGCAATGTTACTAAAACGCATTTCATCAATTGAACCAGCAAACCTGCCAAGGCCGTCACCTATCGTTCCATTACCATAGCTCGCGCCAATCAACACCGGCAAGCTGTTATCAACGGGTGGCGATGAGCCGGCCGAGCTACCAACCTCGACACCATTGACAAAGACTTTAGCGGTGACCCCATTGTACATGGCAGCAACATGCGTCCAGTTGGCATTAAAGCTACTGGTTGATGATTCAACCACCGTGTTATTACCCAATACATACACAAGGGCGTCGACTTGTCCGCTATCACCCAAGCCGGCATATAGCCTACCTTTGTGAACTCCCATGGCGCGCACCGACTCTATTGTTGTGCCCCAACTGCTATTAATATTGTCGCCAGCTACCTGCGACCAGGTACTACCATTATATTTCCAGACGTGACCGTTGTTACCACAATAGCCCATGCCAGTATAAAGCTCACCGTTATAGACGGCGAAAGAATGCACTCGACAATAAAACACATCGTTCCAGCTACCATTTACACCACCGCCGCCAAGCTTTGTCCAACTACTACCATTGTAGACCCACACAGCCGGGTCGCGGTTGGTGTCGTCTGTAGTTCCCGCAATCAACTGACCGTTATACACCGCTAATTTCCAGATAATTGTATCTGAGCTGTTCCAGCTACTGCCAAGACCATCGCCACCTACTTGCGTCCAGTTGCCGGTGCCTGTCCAGCACCAGACATCGGCCATATTGGCACCTTGCCCAAAACCCATACACAACCGATCATTAAATGGTACTAATGAGAAAGCACCGCTATAAGCTCCGTTGGTAATGCCATTCACATTTCCGGTGCCGCCACCGCGATTAGTCCAGGTACTGCCGTTGTATTCATAAACATAGCCGTTACCTACACCGCCATAGGCTGTAGCATAGAGCTTACCATTCCATACTGCTAGCTCAGCCGTGTAATTGCTAGAAGTCCAGCTGTCGTTGAGACCATCGCCACCTACTTGCGTCCACGTGCTGCCATTGTAGCGCCAGACCTCGCCATCATTACCGCTATCTCCAAGACCTGCGTATAGTTGTCCGTTGTAGCTAACGAGCGACCATACTCTTTCGTAAGTTCCATCATTCCCATACGACCAACTCCCCTTTGTGCCATTGCCACCTATGGCCGTATAGTTAGTGCCATCATATTCGTACACAATGGCCGAGCCCTGTACTGCACCGAGACCGAAGTACACCTTGCCGTTATGAGACGCAATAGCATTTACGCTACCGGTAGACCAATTTGCCCAGCTGTTATCTATAGACGATCCACCTATGGCCGACCAGCTAGTCCCATTGTACTCCCACGAGTGGGCACCATAAGACGACTGCACTCCGGCATACAGTTTACTATTGGACGAGTCGTATACAAGCGAATACACGCCCGCAGCCGTACCGCCAAAACTACTATTGAAGTTATCACCACCTATTTTTGTCCAAGCGGAGCCACTCCACCGATAGACCTCACCATCACCACCTGACGAGCCCAGCCCAATATATAAATTAGTACCATCATTGGCCATGCTACCTACATACTCATAGGTCGAGTTGGCCCAGCTACTATTCACTCCATCACCACCAATCAGGGTCCAGCTAGTTCCATCCCAACGCCATACTTCGGCATCCCCCGCTGTTAAGCCGGTACCAGCGTATAGGTTGCCGCCAAAAAAGTTCAATCTCGTAACATACTCATAGGTCGAGTTGGCCCAGCTACTATTCACTCCATCACCACCAATCAGGGTCCAGCTAGTTCCATTATATCGCCAGACCTCGCTATCACCGGTAGAGCTACCGAGTCCTGCATACAGATTTGTGCCATCACTTGCTAACACATGTACTCGTTCGTAAGTAGAGGCTGCCCAGCTACTGTTGAGTGCATCACCGCCAATTTGTGTCCACGACGTGCCACCGTCATAACGCCAGACGTCAGCATCTCCCGCACTTTCACCAGCTCCAACATATAGCGTACCGGCATGTACGGCCATACTCCTGACTGTCTCATGGTTGATTGTTATGCCAGTAGTATTTTGGGCTGCTGCAGTATCACCTCCAATTTTAGACCATGAGTTGCAGTTGCTAGCGAGTGAACAGGTCCAAATTTCGGCGTCTGCGGTCGAAGCCCCCAGTCCAGCGTACAGATTATCGCCATTTACAGCCAAACTATACACGCCCTCATAGGTAAAGTTACTCCAACTACCATTTAAGCCATCGCCACCAATCCTTGTCCAGGTAGAACCACTACGTCGCCACACATCGGCCGCACCAGCAATATAGTTGGTGCCAACAATTAAGTCGCCATTATATAGGGCTTGTGCTTCGATGTAGTATGCCTCGGCATTCCAGCTACCATTTTGTCCACGACTATTAGCAATCTGGGTCCAGCTAGTTTCTGAGTTGTTGGCAATTTCGTAGTTGAGCTTGCCCGTAGTACGATCCAGAAACATCTTGGATGAACCTTTGTCAAAGATAGTTTGATTGCTCGTAGCCGAAGTATCGAACGTTGCACTTGGCTTAATCCACCCCTCTATGGTTTGTTGCGAACCGAGCGACATTGAAGCACTATCGGGCACCGTAATATGTTGTGTCGTACCATTTAGCGTCAAGCTGTTATTCAGATTGCCAGTACCCCACGAGGGCGATCCTGTAGTCGTACCGTTATTGCCGTTGGACGAGCTATCGGCTACTGAAGTACCTGAGGTTTCATTAAGTTTGAACAAGGCAGCCGTGTTGGCATCGTTTGTGTATTCTTGGGCCTTAAGGCGTACGCTGTTGCCATCAAATTCAACGCCCGAATCAATCGTATATTCGCTTTGATTTGAGAAATCCCAATAATTCGATAGGTCTGCCGCAAAAGCGGCCCTGATCACACTAAAGAAAATCAATGCGACCCAGAAAATATACACGACCACAACCGCAACGTGCGTATGCTTATGCCATCGCCACTCATGCCATTTCTTATACCACGAAATCCTGTTCACCAGATGTGTATGAACAGGGACGATCGACTTCTCACGCAGACGCACAGCATGCCCGGCGGTCTTCCGAGCTCCATGCGTGATTGCAGTAGCAGTCCTCACGAGATGTTGCTTCACTCGCTTCACAATAATTCCCACATGTGTACCTCTATTATAGACAGATTTTTAGATCAGCATAAGGGTTTTATAGCAAGAAAAACGCAATAATTTATAGCTTGCGGCTATCGTACGCCCAGTGGAGTAGCGCCTGGCGTTGGCGTGCGTGACAGTTGAGATCACCCGGCTGGCAAGCACGCTTGATTTGTGCCACATGTCGACGCATTGCTTTCCGGCGCTTGATCTGCCGCCGGTCTTCTTCAGGAATGCGTCGCCCTTGATAATAGCGACAGTACCATTGAAACCAACCGCGGGGGTCTTCTGCGTTGATCCATCCCTTAGCTCGCCAGACAAGACAGCGGCTGGCGCGCGTTGACCTTGAAATAGTTGAGCTCGGGATCATGGCGCTCGTGGCAAAGCCCAGCGCCCTCATACCAATCGTCAGGAAATTCATTCTGACAAGCCTATCTACGGACTAACGGTGAGCAGCTCCTGGCTTACCATACTGCGCTTCCCTTCGCTCTCAACGTATGTCTGTATCAACCAACTGCCCGAGCTCATGCCCACTGCTGAAGCATTCCAATAGAGGTTGTAATCTGGGGGGGCGCCAACACCGTCATCAAGCCACGCCACCGCATTATCTGTCGTACGGATTGCCCGCACCCGACATACGGCATTGGGAACAGGCGAGACGCAAGTGGAGTTCAGTTCTGGTCGCGTGTGCCCAGATATAGCTGCGAGACTTACTTGGCGCGTACTGAGCGGTTGACCAGATGGAGCCGTGTAGGAAACTGATTTCAGTGCTTCATACATGTTCAAGCGACCATAGCCATAGCGAGTCGTAAACGACTGACCACTCATTCCAGCGACTTTTGTGGCGGTTGCGGTCAAAGCGGACTTCACTTGTGTCGGCGTCAATGTTGTGTTTTGAGCAAGTAACAATGCTGCGGCACCCGCCACAATTGGTGACGAAAATGACGTACCGGCGCTTCCGCATGTATACCGAGTGGTCTGATTAGCCGAGGACCAACTCGTCGAACAGATCGAGGTGCCAGGAGCCACCAAGGCCAGATTTGAGCCATAGTTTGAAAAGCTCGCGCGCACATCCGCAGTGTCAGTTGCCCCGACAGCTATCACGGTTGGATAATTCGCTGGATAAGAAAGTGTGCCCTCGTTTTCATTGCCGGCTGCAGCTACCACGACCACACCCTGTTCATGCGCGTATTCTATCTGCTCAGCTACCAGAGGGTCATCACCATCAGAACCAAGACTGAGATTGATCACCTGCGCGCCATGTGTCACCGCATAGTGAATGGCTAGTGCAACCGATACGGTATCGCCTTCACCTAAGTCAGTCAGTGCCTGCAACGGAAGGATCTTGGTGTGCCAACTCATTCCAGCAACGCCCTGCGCATTGCTTGATTCGGCGGCAATCAAGCCTGACACGAGCGTGCCATGAGTAGTTGCCGAGTCTAGAGGATCCGTCTCCCCTGTCTGCACGTTATTGTCGATGTTCGCAAAATCCCAGCCGAGTCGATTGTCTACATAGCCATCCGCATCATCATCGATATTATTACAGGACTTATCAAGCGACAGCGCCCGGCTGGTGCAATTTGGCTCCGCGCCCTCCGATTCGGTAACTCCCGACTCGCCATCGTTCACATACCACGCGTCATCAAGGTCTTGATGCTCGAGAGCAAAGCCAGTATCGATCACTGCAACCGTGACTGAACTATCGCCCACTGTGTTATCCCAAGTGGCTGGAGCATGTACTTTCGCGAAGTGCCATTGCGAGCTATAAAACGTGTCGTTTGGCGTAAGCAGTACACGATATCGCTGCGAATTATAGACCTTCGATCCTTCAGTCTGATCTGTCGAGGCGCTCACTCGATACACTCCGAGTGCGCTAATATACTCGAGTTGTTCAGGCTGTAATCGATTATGCGCAATGAACACATCTTTAGCTCGATCGCTCTCAAAACGAACCAACTTCGAAGTAGTGGTCGTACCACCTTGCGACTGCGACACATCGGGTGACTGTAAGCTTTCGGGCGTGGTTGGATGCTGTTCGGACTGCGGTTGTTTGTCTGGGTCGGGTCGCTGTTGCGGCTCTGAATCAGTGGAAAGATTAGGATGCAATCTTGCAAATTGAGAAACGCGCCAACTCCCGACGATTGCCGCAGTGGCCGCAAGGACAATAATTACTATAAGTATTTTTGTTTGTTTTTTCATAGTGCCTAAGCGTATACTTCTTACGCTCAAGGATATACTAACCTGATGTCAATTTCAATGCATGACCGATGACAAGCTAGGAATAATATGTAATTATGACGACTTCGCACCCTACCTATGAGATGGAGCTGATCGTGATCATACTCGAGCGCATCTTCCATCAAGAATGGTCTGTCCTCGCACCCACCTGGAGCGCGTTGATTGGCCTCGGGCGGGGACTCCTCGTCACTCAGGTGACATGCATCACACCACGCTCGGCCTACTTCGCGGCATGGCGCATGGCTCATACAAGCTTCACCCTGTGCTCAACGTCGCATTTCGCCTCGTTCTCCGGCTTGCCGTTGGCATCAAGTGGTGGGCGTGGTGCCGTGTGCACCAGTATCACCATATGCATACCGAGACTGCCGAAGACGGTCACAGCCCGATGTACAAAGGCGGGATCAGCGGCGTATTACTGCACAACCCCGAGCTCTATCAGGCTTCGGCCGATAGTCCAGAAGTCATTGCAGCAGTAGGCGATCGATTCAAACCCGACGCATGGGATCGATACCTCTTCGACCACGAGCTACTCGGTCGTGTGCTCGGCATCGTGCTATACCGCCCCACTTTCGAGATCGTAGCCGGCGTGGTCGCATATGTCGTACACATCTTCACCTACATCTACCTGAACGCGGCTATCAATTCTCTTGGGCACGGCGCAGAATCAACCGGTGTCAGTGGAAAGCTCGAGCAGCGACTTACCTGGATCTGCCAGAAAACCGGTAAGCGGCCCGGGTATGATCCTGAGACTGCCGAGATGAGGCTAGTCGGAAATTCACTGAACTTGCAGTGGTTGGCATGGATCACGATGGGCGAAGGGCTGCATTACAACCACCACTTCTCCCCACGATCCCCGACTATGCGCCGGTTCAGGGGCGAGCACGATCCTGGGCTGTATGTACTGCGCATACTGTGTGCTGTCAGCCTTGTGTCGGGACTGTCCGTCCCCCGTTCATTACGCACACAACCGCACTAGGGCGCAATCTATTTATCCGCACCGTGAGACTGAATCACCCTACTCCCGGTGCGGCTTTTTGTATATATCTTCCCTTGGCTTAGAATAGGGGTAGTATGAACAAGCAAATTTCGTCAGGAACCGTACACGATCTTCCGAAGGATCTTGCGCAAGCACTAGTGGCTGCACCAAAGTCACTCGCTGCCTGGGAGAGTCTCACGCCCCTGGCCCGCAATGAGTGGATCTGCTGGACGATTGCTCCAAAACAACAAAAGACCAGAGACGAGCACGTACGGCGTGTGATAGAAGAGCTCCAGCAGGGCAAACGACGACCATGCTGCTGGATCGGCTGCATTCATCGCACCGATAAAGAGATTAGTCCTTCAGTGAAGGGTATTCTCGAGAAACGAGCACCCAGGCGCTAAAGTGGCGTCAGTACGACATCGCTTCGCCCGGTAGTTTATCACGAAATCCTGAGGTCGGGTGCAGAAATACGTATGTATAGCTACAACGTGAGTATTGCCTCGAGGGAGTATAATAGAGGTGTAGGAGAATACGCCCATGACAAAGCAATGTCAAAGCTGTGGAATGCCACTACAAACCAAGAAAGCCGGAGATTGTCGAGGTACCGAAAAGGACGGATCTAAGAGCGAAAAATGGTGTAAATTGTGTTACGACAATGGTACATTCATCGGTCCCGACTGCACCCTCGACGAAATGAAAAAGATCGTCGATAACGCGCTGCGAGAACAGGGTAGTGGCAAACTCATGCGCTGGCTAGCTCAAAAACAGCTCCCCCACCTCGAGCGCTGGAAGTAATTTCAACTACTCACTCGAGAGCTCTCCTGAGCTGAATATAGCGTGATGCGCCTACAATTCTCGAGCGCTGACGATTCGTTTCTTCACAGCCCCCGCATAGAGGCGGTAAGCAGGTCTGTTTTCTTTTTTGTAATCCATCGCAGCGCCAAGCTCACGACCACAATTGGGTATCTCATATGCTAATATGTCGCATACCTCACGCAGTTTT
This sequence comes from bacterium, assembly GCA_020854115.1. Classification (NCBI taxonomy): domain Bacteria; species bacterium. Next base: position 15,063 of record JADZGC010000014.1, read on the forward strand.
TCTTGCTCGACCGACTTATTAAATTCTTCAATCTCCTGAGGCATAAACTTAGTATAACAAACCCGTTGCCCACTATAGACACGGGCCAAAAAGTTGCTATTTCTCTACTTTATCGCAAAAGGTCACTGATGAACTCAATCACCGCTCGACTCTTTGAGATCACCACGGCGCCAGCCAACAACAAGAGGCCAATCACCCACAGAGCTGTGCTTGAATAGTCATACATAGAGTTGATGATCAATAATACAATCCCGCCTGAGGCAGCTAATATCCAGCCTGCTACTGTCCTTAACCGATCAGTACGGTCTTTCCTGACTTTTTGATTTCATTAACATCAGCATAGCATTATTTACTAAAAAGCGTGACTTTTACTGCTATCTTGCCTCTTAAAATACATTGGATACAAAATGGGTAGGTGCCAGCATATTACTACAAGTGGAGGTAATAATATAACGAGGCTTGCAGAGTCAATCGCCAGAACATTTAGAAACGCAGCTATAAAACCGATGGTCCAGGCTACTCTAGACTCCAGGTGTGGTTTGCGCCACACATTTCGCACAAGCGGAATGACTGCGACTACATTGTACTAGCATTCAGAACCGCAGATATCAGTCCAATATTTGACTTATTCATATGTCTGGATTTGCGAAATTAATTCATTATAGTTATGAACCACACTAGTTGCGCCATGTTTTCGCAGCTCCGACTCACTGTCGAATCCGTGCGCAATACCTACTCTTAATGGTATGCCTGCATTAACCCCGGCTTGCATATCAACCCAGTGATCGCCTAATACAAGTGCTTCATCCTTTGCGACATTGAGACGGTCAAGCGCTTGAAGTAAACTTTCGGGGTCAGGCTTATTTGCCGTTACATCATCACATGTTACAAAAATCATGGACGGTATATTAAACAGTGTCTCAACTTTTTTCTCAAACTGATTCATTTTCTCTAATGACGAGTGCCGTGTGTCGGTAAAAAGATGAGTGAGTCCGAGTTCCGGCAAGGCCAAGCCGAAATTGCGTACCACGTGGTGCGGAGTCCCGCTTGTAAAGACTGCTAAGTCTATTCCCTTTCGACCTAAGAAGTGTAGAAACTGGGACAAGCCAGGATATGCTGTCACATACTCAGGAGCTATCCTGTCTTGTATCGGGTCTAGCAGATCATGCAATATATCAAAGTCCATACCTTCTAGCTTATCTTGCATATCGTCAAATATAAGCCTGACTGTTCTCTCAAGGGTTTCGCGCGCACTTCCTCCAAGAGCGGTGTGCAAATGCTGCTCAAATTGTTCATATGTAGGGATGTGATCGTCAGAGATGCCATGTTGTACGAGATATGATTTTACTGTCTCATATTGCCCATGGCGGATGAGATAGATCGTATTTACAAGCGTACCGTCAGCATCTGAAACGACTGCCTTAACTTTTGTCATATCATCATCATAACAAAAAGACCCGGGGCTGGGTTTTTTCATAAAAATAATTACTGGCTCTCCATGGTGGAGGATGTTAGGACTATAATCTACGTTTCCTCAGGTTTTGATTTGTCCAACTCAGCTTGAATTTCTACTTGCGTCAAGATTTTCTCTAGGTCGACAAATTCTGAAGTATCTACATCGATCAATGTCTCTCCATTTGGGTCTGTCACGTATTCTGTTATTTCGGTTGGAGAAATTATATATAATCTTCGCGCTGAGGTAACTTCCGACACACTTCCATCATCTCGCTGCTCTAATCGTTTCGTAACAAATGAGATCTCTGCTATTATCTCTCTGTCTGCCGTACTATAGTGGCCTGTTGGATTCCGCCCCTCTTTGACTTTTTCAGCCTTTTTAAAAACCATCTCTACGGCATCTTCAAAAAGATCTATATCAGGTGGTAGAGGAAACCTAGTCTCACCAAATGGAAGTACTGAGACCTTGTCTGTTATTGCCCTTCGACGCTCTACGACTGCTCGCAGTTGCTCTTGGGTCTTTTTTTTAGGAGCATTTTTTTCTGGTCCTCTCTCACCCCTCCGCAGAAAATCACGTATCCCCATATTCAAAAGTTCCTACTTATATATCACTATCATAACAAAAAACCCATAGCTGGGTCTTTTCAAAAAATAATTA
>JADZGC010000015.1 GCA_020854115.1 bacterium
GCCGGTAGCAAAGATATATGCATCTAGTCGCTGCACTTCTGGCGCAATAAATACATCACCCTTGACTAGAATACCCAGACTCGGTAATGCTGCAGCTAAATCTGTCAGATCACCCTTAGGATTATATAACGTCATTGTCGGAGCATTGATAGCCTCTATATTTCCATTTATCGTAAGATCTCCTGAAACCAACACAGTACCCTTACCCTTGTTGTATTTCTGAGTGGGCCCATTGAGTGTGCTGCCAGATACAATATAAAATGCAGGGCAGTTATTTAATCCGCCAATATCCTTACCATCGATGGTATCAAGTACATCATTAATGCCTCTATTAAACTTTTGCGCTCGTTTCGTCGGGTCTATCGGCGGACTAGCGGGATCATATGTCGTGCAAGAAGAGGCATCAGCGATAGCTTTCACACGATCAAAATAGTCAGCAATCTGATCAGACTGAAGGTTCAAACTATATGCCTCAAAACTCTGTGCACAAGGAGCTGCTGAGTCACCCTGACCGAAAAGATAGGCATTTGAGCTACAGAATCTACTACCACCCCCCACGGCGGCCATAACCATATGGGTCGTGTCATAGCTCGGATCTGAAGCCTTACGTACCCCCCTCACCCCAGGTGGTTGGCCAATGATACCCTGGCTCGTAATCGTATCAAGTGACGTAGTTGACCCATTCTGAACCCTGAGCCACGGGTGGTAGAAGGCTCTAAGTGTAATCACGCGACTACAGGTCTGACCAAATCCTGTCTCATTACCACTTATGTCAACATATGCCATACGCCATTTAAGAATCGTCGACCCACTTGTGATTGACGCTGCTTTCGGCCGTATGTTCACGTCCCTGAATTCATAACTATCAGGTTCAGCGATACTTGCCGTATCACTTAACTGGGAGTTATTATCCATCTCCCACAAATTCTTACTCTCTGCTTCAAGTATCAGCTTATGCTGCCCACCCGTAGGCCAGGTCTTCTTCCATATAGAATCACCGGTGTTTTGCATAGTAAAGTTGACTCGTACGGCTGTATCTAGGTTACCAGTAGCCCCTTCAAAGACGGAGTCGACATTCGTCGGGCCGCACAAAGCGTCATTGGGACATAGGTGAGTCAGTGGCGAAGCAGTCGTAACTGGTACTGAACTTGTGTTGCTCACTAATGACAAGGTCGCTGTACGCTGTAGACCGTCTTTGTAAACTTCAGGTATCGCAATATTGACTGCCCCTGATGGATTATTTATTGAGGCAAACTCAGCACCATCCATCTTTGCTACAAGTCTTTCTCCAGGAAGTGATCCCTGGATGGTGCCGGTAATTGCGCCACAAGTAATTGCGGCCGATTGCAGTTGAGGCGAGCGCTCTACGACCAAGAAAACATATCGTGATCGATTAGCATTCATGGTAACTGAGAAGGAATTAGCACTCGAAATGTAATATGACCACCCTGAGCCCGTATAGCAACTTGCAACCTGTCCTTCGTTACAGATGATATAACCTGTTATTTTCCAGCCAGGAGCTGCGCCACCAGGATAACTTACATTGTACGTACCGTAGTAAAGGTTATTTAACGAGAAAACATTTTCAGCCGGTGCAGTGCTTCCTGATTCTGACGTAGCATAGCCACCAACAGCCGGGTTAGTACTCGTGCGATTAAGTGACACTGAGTCAGAGGCACACCTCGAACTAAAGCGAGTGTCACTCGATGAACAAGGGTTTACATAACGCGATCCGTCTTTCACAACTACTCCAGCCGACAAAGTAGCCGGACGTGGCCTATACACCCAGTCCAATGTACGCGTAACATCCCTTGGTACCGAATTGGCCGCAACTGATACAGTATTCCCCGTCGATGTGCCAAAATCGCCCCGATAGCCATATACAAACCAATCTACAGAATCTGTTGCACTGACAGTCTGAGCCTGCGCCACATTCAGGCCACTTAGAGTGTATGGGTTATCTGCCCTCCCGCCGTCGTTATTAAGTCTCACTAGACTACCGGGAGGATTGACAGGCGCACCAAAGTCATCGATTTTCGAACCACGGATATTATACAAAGGCGTAGGGGGTGCACAGCTAAACGACCTCTCACCCACGAAGACATTAACCCCGTTATTATTCCCTGCTGCATCTTTTCCAATAGCAATAACTAAGGCTCTGTGTACTAACCCGTCTGAATACCTTGCCGGGACAGGCACTCTAAACCCATGATTGCCAGAGATACCGCGGGCAGCATTCACGTCTCCACGATACTGGTTGGCTACATACCAGGCAGTACCCTCGGCACTGGGATCGCCATCGAAATATACAGCCACACTAATACTTAATGAAGACACGTCCGGATCATAAGCCCACCCCGATATATAGCTACAATCGGCGGCATCATAATTCCCGATTGGCGGATTGTCACCCGGAGGTGGCACGGGCTTAAACACGGGGGCTATGATATAATTGCCAACACCGTTTGCAATGCCGGTGTAAATAGATTCTTTGCGCCATGCACCAGAGATGTCAGAGGGGGTATCCCTAAGACTTGTTCCTTCAGAGTATGTGTATACCCGTGATGGTGCCTGATAATCGGCTGAGCTAAAGTTTTCGTAGCCAGCAGGTGCACCCCAAGCAAAATCCCACACAACGCCATTGCAGTTTAGCTTTAATGTACCTTGACTCGGGACGCTAGCAGATAAGAAAGCCTGCCTATTCCCATTCATGAAATAACCGAAGCCCGTACGTTCGGTACAATTGTCTGGGCCTGAGCGATTAACAGCTAGGCCAAAGGTGCCCGGAATAGTATTTAGTGACGGATCCATTGGTCTGATTGTGTAACTGAGCTTGTGTAGCCCCCAACAATCAATATTCCCAGAAGCATATGCCTTCGGCAGAAACTTGTTGATCGCCCTGACTTGTGGCGACTTACTAATGCTAGCTTCTTCCGCTTTCTTCTGGGTGTTTGATTCTGGGAGCAAGAAGTACGAAGGGTCTACCTTACCACCATCCACTACTCGTTTTCGATAATCATCAAGATTATGACTACCACCTTTTGTTACTTTTTCGGCTCGAAACGCGATATACATCCCTGTATCTGATTTAAATACAGGTGTTGTATCGCCTGCTTTTTCTAACTTCTCAATATATTTCCAGGCGTTTTCTCCCATTCCGTCATAATGTTTGAATGGATCCTTAGCAGGATCATTCGTAACACCATTCAACGTCAAGGCTCGCACATACAGCCCATATGGATCGCTTAGGCGCTGATTATTGATTTCATCCGAAAGAGTTGGGTTAATATCGGTCTTACTAATAATTTGCTCTTCATTCGTATTCTGCTGCAAGAGCGGAAGAAACTCATCATTTAACCGCTTTTGTGCATCCCGCTCGAAAGCCAGCTTTCTCCCCTCTTCCAAGTCCATGACATTATCCCAGCGAACATAGATACCTAACAGATCATAAGAATCCAAAACTTGGCTACCCATTTTACTCTTCAGGAATTCAAGCTCTGACTTATGATCCTGTACGACCGATTCCCAGCCATATTGAGACTTATCATATGTGTACAGGCCTAGCTTACCACCCATAAGTTTGTAGCTTGGCTCCATAAATGCATCGATATCTGCTTGCGAATACTGGAGGCCTGTTTCTTCTGCCTTCGCCTTCAACCCAATCCGCAGCATAACTTCATCAGCCGCCCTACGTTCAGATTGCTTCACATCATCAACGCCATGCTTTTTGTCAAAATTAATATACCCTGTCTTAATCTTCTCAAACTCATCTTTTGTAACAGCAAAGCTACCATACTCAGCATAGTTCTCGGCCTTAGGTTTAGCATGCGTAATAACATCATTTAGTCCAGGAAAATACCTCAAGAGAACCAGCCAACCCGATCCAAGTAATGCTACCAACAAAAGAATGGCAAGTATTAGTTTCGGTGGCTTGCGTCTTTTTTTGTTAGGTTGACTGGCAACATTCGCCTTTGGAGACGAATCATTCTCTACAGTAGCATTCTCCGGCTTCACGATATCTCCAGCACTAGCAGATGCACCACGTGGACGATACGTTTCACCAGCCTTATATTTAGTCACAGGCTTAGAATTTTCACTTTTGTCATTTGCAGACAAACTATCTATTGTGCGGGGCATGCTTTTTCCACGTCATAATACTTACGTCTATGTTACCGTGCGACAATCATGAGCGCAAGCGTTTTACTCTTGATTCGCCTACATAGCTTGAAATCTGCCATTCCCTGTGGCTATCTGATACAATGTGCGGATGAGCAATCTAAGCATCGGCATCGTCGGTCTACCAAATGTCGGCAAATCGACCCTCTTTAATGCCCTAACCAAATCCGACATCCTAGCCGCCAACTACCCCTTTGCCACCATCGAGCCAAATGTCGGTATTGTCCCGCTTCCCGATTCGCGACTGAATGACTTGGCACACACCGTCCAAGCTGCGAAGACCGTACCTGCACCCGTCAGCTTCACCGACATCGCAGGGATCGTGAAGGGTGCTGCCGAAGGAGCTGGCTTAGGGAATAAATTCTTAAGCCACATTCGAGAATGTGCGGCTATCGTGCAGGTCGTGCGCGCCTTCGAGAACGACGACATCATCCATGTCGACAACTCAATAGACCCTGCGCGCGACATCGACACAATCAAGACCGAACTTATTCTCGCTGATCTCTCTACTGTCGATAAGGCCATTACCCGCCATGAAAAAGAAGCTAAGAACTCAGCAGACGCAAAGCAAGCTGTTGGCGATCTGCAATCCCTCCGCGCCACACTCGATCGAGGCGAGCTTGCGATCACTCAGTATGCCGAAGAACTCCCTCAGGCCGTACGCGAACTCCAGCTACTCACAGCAAAACCATTTATATATGCCTTCAATGTCGATGAGACTGGCTTATCTGACACAGCCAGGCATCAGGAGCTCATCGCAAGTGTCGCTCCCCTCCCCGCAATCGTACTTTGTGCCGAGCTTGAGTCACAGCTCAAAGATATGAGTGCCGAAGACGCGCGTGAGCTGTTGTCAGAATATGGACAACAAGAGTCTGGCTTGGAGAAGCTTGCGCATCTCGGTTTTGAGACGCTGGGCCTACAGACATACTTCACAGCAGGAGAAAAAGAAGCCCGAGCTTGGGTTATACCGCAAGGTGCTACTGCTCCAGAAGCCGCTGGTGTAATTCATACAGACTTCGAGAAAGGCTTTATTAAGGCCGAGGTTGTAAACTACGAGGATTTCATCAGGCTCGGTGGCTGGTCCGGTGCGCGTGAGGCTGGCAAGGCTCGCCTCGAAGGTCGTGATTACGTCATGCAAGATGGCGACGTCGTACTGTTTAAATTCAACGTGTAAATAAAAAGCCCGATCTGTCGATCGAGCGATCTGTGCTAATCAAACAAAGCTGCGCGTATCTCACGCAAGAAATTTGTCGGCACTATTTTGGTCTTCTCGCGCTGATGGTGCTCACCAAACTCCGGATCGGTCCAGCTTGCAACCCGCGACTTGCACCTCTCGACCATACCGCGGTCGAATATACCCATGCACATGGGGCTTGGATCAGGTACGCGAAAAGCATTGTTCATCAGCCAGCAATATGTCACCAGATCAGTACCAAGCTGTTGCTCATACATACGATCAAGCTGTTCGATGACCTGCCAGTATTCATCCTTCTCATGGGGAGTCAACGACGCCTTGTCTGGCGCGTGCCTGAGCAGCGTCATGTATGCTCCGCCCAAGTAGTACTGATCTTGAGCCAGGACTACTCGCCACAAGCTGGTCTCAATCACAACTACATCGCCTTCGGGATCATTCAGTACACGTCAAATCTCACAGCCATCTACTCGCTCGTAATCCAAGGTGCTTTCATTTGTCGCTTATCAAGACCTAGAAAGTATAGAATTCGTGATGCTCTAGACAAGCATAGGTATGATGAATTACTTCACGCGTTCGAGATATGCGCCAGTACGAGTATCGACCTTGACCATATCGCCAGCCTTAATGAAAAGTGGGGCTTGAACTTCGATGCCAGTCTCGAGCTTCACGGCCTTGGTAGCGCCAGCAGCCGAGTTGCCTTTGTCAGAACCAGGAGCTTCCACTACCTTGAGCGGTACATTCTTCGGCCATTCGAAGCCAATAATTTGATCCTGGAAGAGATAACCTTCGATCTCGCCTCCTTCGAGGATATACTTTGGCAAGTCGGCATCAATCTTCGTCGAGACTTCATGGGTCTCATACGATTCCATATCCATCAGGGAGTGAGTGTCACCCTGCGTATACAGATACTGGAGCTTCACGCGCTGCAGGTCAGCCGGCTTCACGCGCTCATCATTGCGGAAGGTACGATCAATCACCCCGCCTGTGATGAGGTTCTTGAGCTTAGTATTTACAATCGAGCCACCACGACCCATCTGCTTCTGGGCATAATCTACTACCCTATAGGGCGCTCCATCTATCTCGATAAGCGTATCTTTACGTAAATCAGTTGGTCCGTACATATTAAAAATCTCCTATGATTTAGGAGGCATGTAAGCTTGGATGAGCTGCAAGGCAGCGGCGAGAATCGCAGTGCAGCTTAGTAGACGTAAGTGCAGCGAGACTCACAGGCGCTAACGAAGCGGCTCGCCAAGACCGCATGCCGTTTATTTGACAACGAATGGCAAAAGAGCCAGATGTCGAGCCCGCTTCAAAGCCTTCGCCAAGAGACGTTGATGCTTCATCGATGCGCCAGTGCGCTTACGCCCTTCGATCTTACCGACACTATTTACATAGCGCTGCAAAAGCTTCACGTCTTTGTAGTCAATAACTTCGACTTCTTCGCTATAGAGCTTATTTTGTTTACGAAATTCTGCCATTATATTCCTTTCAATTCCTTAAAACGGGATGTCATCCAGATTAATCTCATCGTCGCCCATATCTTCGATATCTGCAGCAGGCTTACCAGCCTTCTTTGGTGCCGGCGCATCGCCTGAACCACCACCATCTCCGGGTCCACCGATGAAATTAATGTCTGTGGCCACGATCTCGGTACGCGAACGCTTACTACCGTCCTGAGCTTCCCACTGACGCGTCTGGAGTCGCCCAACGATCAATGCCCGTCGACCCTTAGTGAGATACTGACTGACAAGCTCACCCAACTTACCCCCTGCAACGACATCATGATATTCAACAGCGTCCTTACGATCCCCACTCTGTGGATCTTGCCAACTACGATTGGTTGCTATTGCAAAACTTGCAACTGATTGGCCTGATGGTGTTGTGCGCAGTTCAGGATCACGCGTCAAATTACCCATAATGATTGCTTGATTGAAGTCCTTTGCCATGACTCTTCCCTTTCCTAAATTCTAAATACTACTTCGTTATTCTTGTACTTCGTCTTCGGCTTTGCTTTGCGTCTTGTCTGTCTTAGTAGACTTCACCTTAGTAGGGTCAGATTTTGGCTTGTTGATCGCCTTCACATCTTCAAGTGACACAACCAGATAGCGCATCACTTCATCAGTAATACGCAAGGTATTATCGAGTGGCTGCACCTGAGCTGGATCAAGAGAGACTTGATAGAAGACATAGAGTCCCCAATCTTGCTTTTTGATCTTATAGGCAAGCTTACGCTTTCCCCAATTGTCTTTCTTCTCAATTTTTCCGCCGAGACCGGTTATAACGGTCTCAATCTTGGCTGTCGCCCGCTCGAGGTCTATCTCGAGATCTGGGTGTAACACTACTGCAACTTCGTATTGTCGCATGAGCTTCCTTTCTGTGGTTCCCCGCTCGGCACTATCGTCATCCGAGTGTGCCTCACAGCTTCATCGAAGCCTCTAAGAACTTCGATAAAAAGGTATTAATTTATTCTTACAATACCGTAATTGTACCGAAAATACTTGATTCGGTCAAGTGCGGGCTATGCGCGTATAATCATCGTATGCAATACCTCGCGTCCAAAATCCGCGGCTCTTGGCTTGTTGACTCACATAGTAGCGATATGCCACTCATCGGCTTGATAGAACGGATTATTCTTGACCCTGGATCCCTACAGGTAGTCCTGTTTGGCCTCGGCACCGGGGACAAGCAACCTGTACGTCACTATATACGAGCTGATCAGGTGATAGTCGACAAAACCAATGGACTTATCTCGGCTTCGTTTGAATCTGCAGGAAAAGCAGAAGATTTCATTCGCGAACAAGACACACTAAGGACTCATTGCGAACTGCTACACTATAAAGTAGTCGATGGTGCGAATAAGTATGTCGGTCGTGTGCACGACTATAGCCTTACCGTGCCGCTGTTACGTATTGAGAAACTGCACATAACCACCCCAATCTGGCGCAGACTAAAAGACACCCATCGCATCATTACACGCTCTCAGGTAATAGATGTGGATTGTACAAAAAAGTTAATTCGCATCAAAAATAGTACAGCTACTCAACGTAGCCGTGCCAGCCAGGCCATACCCGCATAAATTTGTTGTACAAAATACTACAATGTTCGGTTCTTGTCTGCTTGTGCTTATCAAGCTAGAGGCATAGTATAGAGAACAAAAGGAGGGTTGTGGGCTTGATAACTGTAGCACTCTGGCTAATAGCCATCGCTGTTTGCGTCCGCGCGGTAGTGGTGTCTCGCTAGAAAAAATAGAACGAGAAAACGACAAAGAGATATATATCAACTTGCTGCGAATTAAGAGAATCTATTCGATATCAGATATTGCTTTCTGGATATCAGAATACCGAAAGCCCTTTCGTAGCAGATATTGAATCAGTTTTTCAAGCGTCGTGTAATGCGAACGCTTTTTTTGTACAAGCTGCTTAATTTGTGTATACACAATCCGATTATCAATTTGGTTCAAATACCTATCAATAGTATGTCTATCAATCTGTTTCTTGATTAGTTCAGCTCGAATCGTAGCGAGCGAGCGGTTTTGCTCAAGGCGCATACGAACCCACCGTTCAACAAAATCTTCGTCGTCTAAACACTTGTCTCGTTGCAATCTCTGCAACAGTGCCTCAACCAGATAAGAATCGTATTCTTTGCGCAATAAATACGTGCGCACCTCCCCCACACTCCGTATCCGATACGAGATATACCGCAGCGCTGCTGCATACATCTTCGACTCGATCGAACGATCTTTGAATTCTTCTATTTGCTCAGTTGTTACTTCATCGCCAACGTGTAACCCGTATAAAGCAACATGATAGTCAGACAGACCACAAACAAAATCACCATCCACGAGAACATTGATAAAACCTGCCCGACGCTGTGGCTTCAAGTCTGTAATAATCGACATATTTAAAGCCACCCTACTTGGAGCCTATTACTTACCAGCTTTTGCTAACTCGCGAATCTGCTTATCGAGCTCTGCCACAACCTTTGGATGTTCATCGAGGAAAGATTTCGCTGCTTCGCGACCCTGACCAATCTTTTCGTCCTTGTATGAAAACCAAGACCCGGCTTTTTGAATTAGTTCATATTTGACGGCAAGATCGATCATATCGCCCGACTTCGAGATACCTTGATTGAACATAATATCGAACTCAGCAATCTTAAACGGTGCTGCAATCTTGTTTTTTACCACCTTCACCTTTACGTGGCTACCGACACTCTGATCACCATCCTTAATCTGCTCAGTACGACGAATGTCTAGGCGTACTGAGGCATAGTACTTCAAAGCATTACCACCCGCAGTCACCTCTGGATTCCCAAACATCACACCAATCTTCATGCGGAGCTGATTAATGAATATGACTGTACACTTCGACTTACTAATCACACCGGTCAACTTACGAAGTGCCTGACTCATTAAGCGAGCCTGCAAGCCAACGTGCGCGTCCCCCATCTCGCCTTCAATCTCAGCCCGTGGTACCAAAGCAGCCACTGAGTCAACAACAACTATGTCTACCGCGGCCGAGCGCACCAATGTCTCGGTAATTTCGAGTGCCTGCTCACCGGTGTCCGGCTGCGAGATAAGTAAGTCATCCAAGTTTACACCAATCTTAGCTGCATATTCCGGGTCGAGTGCGTGCTCAGCGTCGACAAAAGCCGCTAGGCCACCCGACTTCTGCACTTCTGCGACTGCGTGCAAAGCCAGCGTAGTCTTACCGCTTGATTCAGGTCCATAAATCTCAATGATACGACCCTTCGGAATGCCGCCACCAAGCGCGAGATCCAGTGCAAGACTCCCCGTAGGAATTGTCTCGACATGCACATGCATCCCCTCGCCCAAGCGCATAATCGAACCTTTACCAAACTGTCGCTCAATCTGATCAACTGCCAGCTCGACCGCCTTTAAGCGAGCGGCTTTCTCGTTCTTCGTGTTCTTCGGATCTACTTCCATTACAACATTCTCTTTCATCTTAGTTGACTTGTCGGCTTGAACCACTGGCATATCACCACTCCTATCTTATATGAATTATCTTGAATCGATAATACCGAACACTTACCGATCATGTCAAGCGTGTTTTGTTCGTAATAAAAATTGGCCGTCCC
>JADZGC010000016.1 GCA_020854115.1 bacterium
CTATTGCCCAAGCTATTGCCAATATGTTCGACCTCATCTTGGTCAACAGCGGGAGTTTCTACCGCGCATTAGCCAAGGCGACACTCGATGCAGGTCTCTGGCCTCCAGATCCGGAGTGTATTCCGTACTGCCTGACAGTCGATCTAGCAGTCGACCGGGGTGTGGTATGCGCAATCAATGACATACCAGTCTCGATGAACGAGCTGAAGGCCCCCGAACCAAGTAATCATGCTTCAACGATTGGTGTGCACGGCGCGGTGCGTACATACGTCAATCAAACCATCCGACAGTACGCCAATTCCCTTTCAGCCGTCGGGCTTATCTGCGAGGGACGAGATACTGGAACCGCCATCTTTCCTGATGCAGATCTCAAGCTCTACTTCACTGCACGGTCCGAAATTCGCGCCGCGCGTATGTCCACCGATACCTATACCTGGGCAGCTGAGCAGATCATAGAGAGAGACCAACGAGACATGTCGCGCGCAGAGTCACCATTGTTGAGCGCCGAAGATGCCGAGCAAGCTGGCTATATAATCATCGATACGAGCGGGCTCGATCAGAGCGAAGTTCTGCAGCGCTCGAGTGCCCTCGTACAACACATTTTGGTCATTTAACACAAGACCCCCTCTAACGAGGGGGTTGTTCTTTTGAATAAACATTTTCCATGATACTGCATGTATTACCCAAGGTAAAAATCTGCTGCAAAATAAAGGAATCCGCAGAGCAATATGATGCTTAAAGCAAAAGAAAAAGCTTGCAAATATCCTGGGGCAAGCTTATATGAGTCTGGCCTATGCCGCATCTTCAAAAATAATAGTTCTATAGTCTCTCTATATAACCATACCATAGTGCCAATAAATCGGGTCACTAAACTGAAGATGCCATACAGCGGCGTGAGTAATATCAGATACCAAGCATCCTTCTTCCCCATTGCAAACCACGTCACAAAATCAAGCATAGCGTACAGTACAAAAACCACTATAAAGATCAATGGATTCACTATCAGAACCGGCAAAGCCGCAATACGTAATGGGTCTATTAACAGATTGAGGAGGTTGTAAAGAGAATCGACTCTCAATCTCCATGCAGTATTTCGACTTAATATCAAACCAATCAGCAAACGAGTATTGGCAGCAAATCCAGGATTCCACCCCAAGCAACGTTGTTTAAAGAGCTGTCCAAGAGTTTCTGGCACCTCGGTCTTCACGGTATCAGGCACATATGTGACGCCACGCGAGCCGATTGAATGATGTATCAATAATGTTCTCTCAAGATCCTCGCCACTAAACTCCCCACTATGGGTATCGACTTGAGCTTTGAGTCGTTTTGTTCGAAACAAGCCGATTGCCCCAGAGATACATAGCACTGTCCCATATGGAGCATGATAATTCTTCCCGATTTGCATACTTTTTAGATACTCATGTCTCTGAATATCCGCCCAAAATCCTTCGCCGGTAGGCACTACATTAAATGCCACTGCATCGTAGCGATCGAGCAACCCGTATGGCAGCGTGCTGTTTTCTAGTCGCATGTCGTCATCCATGATCAAGACATATTTTGTTTTAACATAATCTAATGCGCGATGAATTGCGCCCACTTTCCCCCTATTAAAGCCAAGTTTGAGCACCTTTGCACCACTCTTGAGTGCGATTGTCGAAGTCCCATCCTTCGACGCATCATCGGCAACGATGATTGTTACTCCGGGCAAGCAAGCACGTACAGATTCGATAGTGGGTGCGATCTTATTAGCTCCTTGATGACAAGCAATCACAACCGTGAGATTGCGGTGATCCCTGTCAGAGAATCTTGTATTAATCGGAATCCGTCGAGATATCACAAACAATTCAAAGGATATCTTAATTCCATCAATCAGCAGTGTAAAAATCAGAACACTCGCTAACACTTGTATCAAATCAGTACTACTCCTGAGGCTGCCTGAAACATACCATACATAATATCCCAATAATCAGGAGCATCACTAATGATAAGAGATGGTCATGCGGTGCAAACCGTGAAACTCTACGCATAGCAATATATTCTATACTTCGATCACGACTGGCAGCACAATTGGATTGCGCTTCGTGACCTTGAAGAGATAGTTGGCAATCTCATCACGCATACGCGTCTTGATGATCAGCGAGTTGGCTGGAAGAGCCTTATCTCGCTTATCAAAGATGTTTTGTACGATCTGACGACTGCGCTGCACCAGCTCAACGTTGTCCTTCATGTAGATGAAACCACGCGAGATGATGTCAGGGCTCGTAACAAGCTTGCCGGTCCTCTTATCGACCGTCGCGACCGCCATAAAGACGCCGCTCTCGCTCATTGCCAAGCGATCCTTCAAGACGATCTCTTGCACGTCACCAATCCCCGCGCCATCGATGAGCACTGAGCCAGCCTGTACTTTTGGACCTTCCTTGACCGAACCCTTATCGTCAACCACCAATGTCTGGCCGTCTTCAATCACGAAGACATTACTATCAGCAATACCTTCCGTCAATGCAATTGCCGCATTGTGGAACATATGATGCATCTCACCGTGAATTGGCAGGTAATGCTTCGGTCGAGTAAGCTGAATCATCTCTTTGATTTCTTCGATGCTCGCGTGCCCCGAGGTGTGCATAGTGCCAAGGCCGTCGAGCTCAGCGGTCGCTGGCTGATAGACATATGTACCCCAACGGAAAAGATTGTCGACCATACCCCAGACTGACTTCTCGTTACCAGGAATGATCGAAGCCGAAAGCACGACCACGTCGGTTTCTTTGAGCTTCACGTCGCGGTGGTCGCCAGTGCCCATACGCTGCAAAGCCGAGAAAGTCTCACCTTGCGAACCCGTCGACACTACGACGAGCTGTCCATCCTGATACTTCTCCATGTCCCGAGCCTTGATAAGCAAGCCTGCTGGAATCTTCACATAGCCAAGCTTCACCGACAGCTCAAGGTTATTGAGCATGCTGCGGCCTACGACGACCAGCTTGCGTTTAGCCTTAGCAACCGCATCGATAATGATCTGCATACGCGTAATCTGACTCGAGAAAGCAGCGATAATGACGCGCTTATTGTAGTTGCGCACCAAAATCTCATCAATCGTATCAACGATCTCGCTCTCAGAAGCCGAGCGTCCGGTCTTCTCGCAGCTCGTTGAGTCACACATCAACATCAACACGCCTTCGTCACCGATCTGCTTCAGGCGCTCTTTGTCTGATGGCTTACCATCAACTGGATTCTCTTCGAAGCGCCAGTCACCGGTGTTGATAATCGTCCCAACTGGTGTGCGAATGACGAGCGAGCAAGCATCAGGGATGGAGTGTGTGATGCGCAAGAACTCGATATTAAAGACCCCGAGCTGGATGCGATCGTGCTTATCCTGATCTACGATATGTAGCTCTGGTTTAAATGGCAAACGATATTCTTCGAGTTTGCGCTCGATGAACTTAATCGTAAACTTAGCGGCATAAATCGGTGCCGGAATCTTTGGCAGGAGAAATGGGATTCCCCCAACGTGGTCTTCGTGAGCGTGCGTAATCAGGATACCGCGAATCTTATGCTTACGCTGTTCAAGATACGCTACGTCAGGCACAACGAGGTCTATCCCCGGCTGATCTTCGCCTGGAAACGAAAAGCCCATATCCATGATGATGATGTCATTCTCATACTCGAGAGCCATGATGTTCTTACCGATCTGGTTGAGACCACCAAGCGGGATGATCTTGAGCTTGCCTGCATCGGTCTTACTAACACCAGGGATCGATACGGCCGCCTTAGCAGCACCATTACCGTTTGTATTGAAGCTGCCAGTTACGAATGTTTGTGGACCTTTTGGCATACGCATACGAGGTGGGCGTCCGAGGCCACCGCGTTCTTGACGCTGACCGTTCTTGTTGCCGCCGTTGCCGTTTTGGCTACGGCCTCGCAGCTGGATATTCTGCTGACCGCGACTATTTGAGCCACCTCGACTTTGACCCTGACCGGATTGTCGAGTATTTGTATTACTGCCAGGGGCTTGATTGCGGGCTGGTCGAGGCGCTCGTACTTCTTGCTTCGCAGGAGATGCCTGCACCCTAGTTGATTGTTTTGGCATATCGTCGGCCGAGAGCGGTCGACTGGTTAATTTATCTGGCATTAGTTTTCCTTTCTGGTACTAATTGGTTTTATTGAATAAAAGCTTAAGATAATTTCTGAAGGATATCTGGGATACTGGCAAAATCTTGCTTCAGAGTTTCGCGCATACCGCCATTATAGAGGGCGGCTGCGGGATGATAGAGCGGCAAAAACACTTGTGTGCGCTTCTGGCCTGCATGCGTGTACGTGCGCTTCATGGGTTGACCATGTACGGCACTAATCTTCTTGTCAGGAAAGAACACCGACATCGAGTGGCGACCAAGAAATGCCACAAGCTTAGGCTGAATGATGTCAATCTGCTCTAGGAGGTACGGGAGACAGGCTTTGATTTCGTCAGGAAAAGGATCTCGATTGTTCGGCGGTCGGTATTTCACGATATTTGTGATATAGACTTCTTCGCGAGTCAGCCCGATGGATTCGAGCATTTCTGCGAGAAACTTACCAGATGCGCCAACAAACGGTCGTCCTTGACGATCTTCCTCTGCCCCGGGGGCTTCACCCACAAACATAATGTCTGCTTCTGGGGAACCCTCGCCGGGCACAGGGTTTGTGACTGATTTACATAATTCGGTACATATTTCACACGAGGCTATGCGGGCAGCGATTTCGTCTAGTCGATCAATTTTTGTTTGACTGTGAACTACTTCGTCGCCCGCCATATTGAGCCTATTCGGATTGAGCAGCTTTTTTACTCAAATTGAACCTTCCCTTGTCGTCTTTTTCGACAAGCTTCACCTTTATTTTATCGCCTTCCCTCAATTCATCACTTACTTTTTCGACTCGGTGATCTGCGATTTGACTGATATGTACGAGCCCTTCACGACCGGGCATGAACTCTACGAAGGCTCCAAACTCCATGAGTTTCACGACCGTACCATCATAGATCTTACCGACCTCAGGCTCTGCGGTAATGGCTTCAATCCACTCTTTGGCCTTTTGAGCCTTCTCTGCGTCTTCTGAGTAGATCATCACTAGGCCAGAGTCTTCGATATCAATCTGGGTTTCAGTCTCTTCGGTGATCTTGCGAATAGTCTCACCGCCTTTACCGATCACTTCCTTGATCTTATCTGGATTGATTGTCAACTTAGTGATACGAGGCGCGTATAGTGAGAGTTCAGGTCGCACTTCCGAGAGAATCTTCATCATCTCGCCCATGATATGCGCTCGCCCTTCCTTCGCCTGCGCCAGGGCTGCACGCATAATCTCCACGGTAATACCCTTGACCTTGATATCCATCTGCAACGCAGTAATGCCTTCGCTCGAACCGGCAACCTTGAAGTCCATATCACCGGCAAAATCTTCGGCCCCCTGGATATCAGAGAGAATGATGTATTTTCCTGGGTTTGCATGATCTATAACCAGACCCATCGCAATACCAGAGATTGGACGCTTTAATGGCACACCTGCATCCATCAATGACAGCGTCGAGCCACATACGGAAGCCATACTCGTAGAGCCGTTTGAGCTCAAGATCTCCGATACGACGCGACTCGCGTACGGAAAGTCCTCGATTGACGGAATCATTGGCTCGAGTGCACGTTCGGCCAAAGCGCCATGCCCGATCTCGCGACGACCAGTACCGCGCAATGGTCGCGCCTCACCCGTCGAATACGGTGGGAAATTATAGTGGTGCATGTAGCGCTTGCTCGTATCCTCTTCCATGGTGTCAATCAGCTGTGCGAAGCTCGTCGGTGCCAGCGTCGTCAAAGTCAACGCCTGAGTAGTGCCGCGCGTAAAGATCGCCGAACCATGGGTGCGTGGCAATACACCAGTCGCGCCAGAGATAGGACGGATTTCTGTCGTTTTGCGTTGATCTGGACGCTCGCCATCTTCGAGAATACCCCGTCGAATCTCATTATCGATTGCCTTCGTAAAGGCTTCTTTGACCCGACCAGCTGGGAAGCGTTCTTTGTCATCTTCCATCTCGGCAGGGAGTGGCCCAAACTCTGCAAGCACCATCTCACGAAGTTCGTTAATTGAATCTTGGCGCTTCAAGCCATCAGTGTGACGCACATACTGACCCAGCTTGCCGTCAAGAAACTGCTCGATCTTCTCGGTCAGTTCTTCATCAGCCTTAAAGAGGTCGTACTTCTGAGGCTGTACGCCCATTTCTTGCACCATTTGCTCCTGAAGTTCGATAACTGGCTTCCATGAATCAATCGAAAGCTGTAGAGCTTCGAGCATCGTCTCTTCACTCACCTCTTGCGCAGCGGCTTCCACCATCATAATGGCGTCCTTCGTGCCTGCTACCGTGAGATTGAGTGTACCGTTATCTTGCTCGCTGTTGGTTGGGAATGGCACAAGCTTGCCGTCGATCTGACCGATACGAATACCAGCGACTGGGCCTTCAAATGGCGCACCAGTCAGCATCAGCGCACTAGAGGCAGCGATAATGCCGATGATATCCGGCTCGTGCTCCATATCGACTGAGAGCGGCATGACAACAATCTGGACGTCATTACGATACCCCTTCGGGAAAAGAGGTCGAATCGGACGGTCGATCAATCGAGCAGTCAGAATCGCCTTTTCGCTCGGACGACCTTCGCGCTTGATAAAGCGACTGCCGGAAATCTTGCCGGCAGCATACATGCGCTCTTCGTAATCAATTAAGAGCGGGAAGAAGTCTTGATCTGGCTTTGGCTCTGGTGCAACAACCGCTGAAGCAAATACCACCGTGTCACCGTAGCGCACAGTCACTGCTCCAGTTGCTAAGAAGGCCAGATTACCGGTCTCGATTGTAAGTTTTTTACCTGCAAATTCAGTTTCGTAGGTAGCTTGCTTGCCGCCAAACGGATGGATGATATTCATTTGTATCCTTTTATTCTTTCTCTAAGACTGCACCGACTTTTTGTCAGGTGCCAGAGAACATATGACCAAGGCGTCCATGACGCATGATCCTATCTACTCTTTCACCTGCACACATGTGTGCAATCGCTTAAATTATCAATATCTACAATACGTATTTTACTACAAATCGCAGACGATCGTTAGTTTCTGGGCGCTAAGACGCACTATACGGTGATGAAGTGCAAGGCGGCTTTAAGGAGCGAACCGAATCGTACTCAACAGTACGACGAAGGAGCTCCGCAGAAGCCAACGCTGCAATTCGCACCGTATGTACGTCGATTAACGACGGAGTTTGAGCTTCTTAACGATAGCTTCGTACCGCTCTTGTGAAGACTTCTGCAAGTAGTCAAGCAGGCGACGGCGCTTCGAGACCATAGCCAACAAGCCACGGCGACTGTGGTTGTCTTGCTTGTGCTTTTTCAGGTGATTAGTCAGCTGAGCGATCTTTTCAGTAAAAATCGCAATCTGAACCTCAGCGGAGCCAGTGTCCTTGGCGTGCTGACCATGTTTTTTTACGAGTGCTTTTTTGTCGAGTTGTGCTGTAGTCATAATGTTTAACCAGTATATCAGATAGAGAGAAGATTTTCAAGCCCTACGGCACCCTGAACGCTATACTCCCCTATCTTGGTACGTCGGAGCGCACTCAGATATGCTCCTGTGTCGAGCATTTCTCCTAGATCTCTCGCCAGTGAGCGAATGTATGTTCCGCTCGATACGGCCACCGTCGCCTTGAGAAGCGGATACTCATAATGCACATCTATCCAGCCATACACCTCGACCGGTCGAGACTGGAGCTCTACTGAGGCGCCCTGGCGAGCCAGCTTATACGCGCGCTGGCCCCCTACCTTCATCGCACTATAGATAGGTGGCGTTTGCATAATCCGCCCTGTCAGCTGCTTGATTACCGTCTCTACTTCCTCAGTACTTGGCCGACGAGAGCTCACCGCCGTCATCTCTCCTTCGAGATCATCGGTAGACGAATTAGCCCCGAACGTAATCTCGAGCTCATATTCCTTATCAAGCTTAAGAAACGAATCTACCTGGCAGGTATATTCTTTTCCGACAAGAACTAGCAGTAAACCGGTGGCTAGTGGGTCGAGCGTACCGGCGTGCCCTACTTTCTTGATGCCGGTAAACTTTCGTAAGACGTGTACCGCCCAAAACGAACTCTTCTTGTACGGCTTATCAACTAGCCAGAGGCCAGTAGGTTCAGTCAATGTGCCGCGTTTTATCATGAGTACAAATATTATGCGCTTTTCGCGTCTGGCATGCGAGTTTATTGTGCAATTTGGGCTGGCCGCATAACCTGATCTTGCCCAACTTCGAGGGATCCATCAGATTGTTTCATCTGCTCAGCTGCTGCCTGTAGCTGCTGCAAAGTATCACTTGGGATAGCTTGAGCAACCGTTTTTGGCTCACTCTTTTCTGGAGTTTTTTGTGCACCGTAGAGCACTTTGACGATCTCCTGCTGACGTGCCCCATTACTCATAAGCTGAGCGGCCATCGTGAGCGACTTAGCAGTTGTCGAAGCAGTCGTGAAGCGATTGGTGGCCGACATAATCCCTGCCAAGAGGGCTGTAGCGATTTCGTGGTTCATAAGTCCTGTGCCAATCGAATCAATTGTGCCTATAAGCATCTCGCAGACACTCGTCGCATTCGTATCGAGATAATTGACACTCCCATACTGTTCATTTACACGATGAAAGTCATAATTAATCAGATGAAGACCATCAAACAATGTCGGGTTTTGTTCAAGTAATGCATCAATCTTAGAAATTGACAGCACACCCACCACTACGACTAGGTCGAACTGGAAAGCCCCATACGAGAAACTCGCGTCTTCTGGTTTAAAGTTGCCAGCGTGAGGCGTAATCGTCACGTTGAGCTTATTATCGGCGATATCGTACTTGAGCTTTTCGACTTCAACATGCGCCAGATCAAGCGACACAATGAAGTCGCGTACGCCATCAAGTGAGCGTGATATCTTCCCTGTATCCACAACATTTGCAGACAGTGGTAGCTCATCAGTAATCACTGCATGAGCCTTCTTGCCTGCTGCGGCGAGTGCACTCTGCAACGCAAAAACGCCCATCACCTGATCGAGTGACGGTTGGCGGCCGGTGACAATCAGTACACTTTCTGCCTGCTTAAGAAGCTCCGTAGCTTGCTGCTTAGGGGTTATTTCCGTATTCATAAGTGATAATATTCTTTTAGAGAATAGATTATTGTACCTTATTCAATATATTCTGTCAATAGCATAAGCTTGATCAGATAGGATTCTCGAGAAAACTTTTGACAAATTATCAGGTTTGAGCTATGATACATCGGTCTTATTGCCCGCCCTTATGGCGAGCACCGAATGTTAATCAAGGACTACATATCTTATGCCAATCATCAAATCAGCAATCAAGCGAGTACGTCAGCAAGCGAAGCGTCGTTCCCGAAACTTAGCTGCCAAGCGCCGTATCAAGATTGCCAGCAAGCAGACCCTTAGCGCACTCGAGGCTAAAGACCTCAAGATCGCACAGGAATCGCTCAAGCAGGCTATCTCACAGATCGACAAGGCCGTTAAGAAAGGTACGCTACACAAGAATACCGCTGCGCGCCGTAAGAGCACCCTCACCCGCTCATACAATGGCGTAAGCGAGAAGGCCTACGGAACCGAAGCTGCAACCAAGAAAGCTGCTCCAGCTAAGAAGCCAGCTGCGAAAAAAGCTGCCCCTAAGAAGCCTGCGGCAAAATAGCTCTAAAAACCAAGCGTTAAGCTCAGCACCAGATCAGTCATGGCCTGGTGCGGTTTTTTTATGCCAGACTTCATCGCTACATCAGCATCTAATAATGCTTGGTATGACTGTGCCAGCTGCGCCTCAGTACATCGAGTCGCCTGCTGCTGTGCGCGACTCGCCGCATAGGGCTTCACGCCGCAAGCCGATAATTCTGCCGGTGTCGCTCGGTGATACACCAGCGTCAGTACACGAAAATGCCACTGGAGCATCGCTAGGAGCTGCTGCTCACTCGCACCCCCCTTCATGAGCTCATCGTAAAGTCGAATCGCTCGCTGCGCATCACCTGATTGCACTGTAGCAATCAGATCAAATACAGAGCTCGTAGGATCAGTACTCACAAGCTCTTCGATGTGCGATCGATCTATCGTCCCGCCAGCCACGGTGAGCTTTGTGAGTTCGTGGTGCAACCGCCACTGGCTCATCCCGGCTCGCTTGATGAGCAAATGGGCCGTAGCTCGATCGAGATCTGCGCCAGCTCGCTTCGCCTCCTTGATCAGCCACTGCACGAGCTTGCCCTCGCTCAATGTCTCGTACACCTTCGCTGTAGGTATGGCCGCAAGTGACTTATACAGCTTCGAGCGCCGATCCATGTCACGCCCATCAAGAACCGCGACTGTAGACTCGGGAATTTCTTGTAGTAATGCTAAAAAGTCTTCAATATATGCCTGCGCTTCGACTAATGATCGGACCGTAACAAGACGATGCGAGTAAAACATAGGTAGTGCGAGAAGCTGCTGCTTGAGCGCAGGGAGCGTAATTTGTGTCAAGTCGCAATCTACGGCTTCCAGTGCATCTGCATACTTGCGCCTATACTGATCTCGTAGCTTAGCGATATGCTGAGCGATTGCGTAGTCATTATTGCCACCCAAAAAAACAATCATCGCTTCACCTCTCGCTGGCACTTCGGGCAAATGTGCGTCCCACGCCCTGCTACGCGTAGCTTCAGGATCTGCGTACCACAGCGTTCGCATGCTTGTCCCTCTCGACGGAACACCTTAGCAAACGTCAGGTAGCTCCCCTTCTCGCCCTCCGCATCAACGTAATTTTTGTCACTCGAACCACCAAGCGAAATCGACAGTTGCATCACCTCACGCAGTGCTTCGTACAGTCGCTTGAGCTTCACGGCACTCACTCGCTCAACAAGTGTCGCAGGGTGAATGCGCGCCGCATAAAGACCCTCATCGGCATAAATATTTCCGACTCCTGCCATCACCGACTGGTCCATGATGGCCGCCTTGATGCTCGTACGTTTACGACGCATGAGCCGCTGCCTAAAACTTGCAAAAGTAAAGTCCGGACTCAAAACCTCTGGTCCCAGCTTGGAGATAAAGCTATCCTCGGCTACTTTTTCTGTCTCGACGAGCTTCACCCAACCGAATTTACGCTGGTCATTAAAGAATAGTCTTGAGCCGTCCTCGAAGCCAAAACTTACCCGGGTACTCCTATCTGGAAGCCTGCCGATGAGACTGTCCGTCGGATGCCCTCCCCCAAACCCTTCCCGCGCCCCTGTCTTAGTATGAAAACGAAACACCAGCTGCCCCGTCATCTTGAGGTGGATCAGGAGTGAATAGCCCGTATCGAGACCAATAATTAAACCTTTACCGCGTCGATCGACATCAGTAATCTTAGCGCCAATCATCTGAGCATCGACAATATCTGCATCATTTGGAAAACTCTTCGGTGTCTCGACTTCTACAGAAGTAATAATGAGACCTGGAAGCATCGAAAGAAGCCCAAGTCGAATCGTCTCGACTTCAGGTAGCTCTGGCATATACCCCTCTAGCACTATACATTACTCAAGCTCTCCCCAATTTTTGCCGACCACCTCCCCTACCTCAATTGGCGCTGCAAGCTTAATCACGTGCTCCATAGTGTCCCGCAGAAGCTGCTTTACTTCATCAACCAGCTTCTCATCACATTCGACGATCAGTTCGTCATGAATCTGTAAGATCATATGCGCATCGCCATCCAGCCTTGCTAATTTTGGGGCCAGTCGAATCATCGCGAGCTTCATCATATCGGCAGCTGTACCCTGGAGTGGCATATTCACCGCCTGACGCTCAGCAGCAGATCGAACAATAAAACTACTCGACTTTATATCTGTGCACGGTCGGCGTCTAACAAATAGTGTTTCGGTATACCCTTCTTCATGAGCCTGTTTTTTAAGCTTTTTGATGTATTCTGCTACTCCCTTACGCAGCTCAAAGTACTTATCGATGAAGTCTTTGCTTTCCTCATAGCTCATACCAGTTGCCACCGACAGGCCATGGATATTCATACCGTACAGGACGCCGAAGTTAATTGTTTTCGCACCATAGCGCTGATCCTTCGTCACCTCTTCCGGCTTCACTCCGGCCATTTGTGCCGCGGTCAGAGTATGAATGTCTATACCCGACTGAAAATCTTCGATCATTTGCTTGTCATCCGCCATCGCGGCAGCCAACCGCAACTCGATCTGACTATAGTCTGCCGAGACAAAGACCTTGCCCGTATCGGCTACGAAGCCCTTGCGTATCTCGCGACCCAAAGGGGTGCGCACCGGGATATTCTGCAAGTTTGGATTATTGCTCGATAAGCGCCCAGTCTGCGCAATCGTCTGCTGGTAACTCGTATGTACCCGACCAGTCTTCGGCTGTACGAGTAGTGGCAAGGTGTCGACATATGTGCTCTTGAGCTTCGTGACCTCCCGATAATCAAATATCAAGTCGATTATTGGGTGCTTCCCGCGCAGCTTCTCAAGCTCGCTTGCGGCAGTCGAAGCCCCGCCCGTCTTCACTTTCTTGAGACCTTCACCATCAATCTTGAGCTTATTAAAAAGAACCTCCTTCAGCTGCTGCGTAGAATTGATGTTGAATTCCTCACCCGCGAGGTCATAGATTTGTTCAATTGTCTTCGTGAGTCGTTTATCAAGATCCTTCGAAAACTTTGCAAAGAAATCCGCGTCCAACTTAACTCCTGTCAGCTCGATGTCCCCAAGCACGGGTATGAGTGGCCACTCTAGCTGAGCTGCGACTTCTTCAAGCTTGCCTATAGATTGCAGTTCATTACTCAGCCGCTGATACAAGCGCCAAGCAATATCGGCGTCTTCGGCAGCATACTTAACCGCCTCATAGATTGGCACTTGATCGAAGGTTTTCTGATTTTTCCCGCGCTGACCAATGAGCTCGGTAATCTCGATCATCTCAATCCCCAGCTCTGCGAGCGCCAGACCAGAAAGCGTTTGTGCGCGCCCGAGAGGATTAATTAAGAACGCCGCTACCATTGTGTCGAAGCAAATCCCCTGCATAGTGACGCCAGCACACTTCAGAACCTGATAATCATATTTGATGTTGTGACCAATTTTGCCGATCTCAGGGTCCTCCAGGATAGGTTTGAATGCAGCTATCACCTCAGCAAGAGCTAGCTGCTCCCCATCAGTATGCCCGACCGGAACGTAATATGCCTTGCCTTCCTCCCATGAGAGAGAGATGCCGACTAAATCAGCTGCGATTGGCTCGAGTGAGGTAGTCTCCGTATCAATAGAGAATACTTTGTGCTGCGCAAGCTTCGTCACAAGTTCGTCAAGTTGTTGCTTGGTCGTCACACCTTTGTACTGAGCTGTCTGTAAATGGGTCCGCAACCGCTCATGATCACGCGTATCGACGTTATATATCTCATCAAAAAGATTTTTTTGTTGCCCCACTTCACTCTGTGGCAACTTTGCAATCAGCGAGCGAAACTCTAGCTTATGCAAGAGCTCTATGACCTTATCGCGGTCATAGCGATGAAGGCGTGCTGCCTCGAGCTCAAACTCACACGGCACATCACGGACAATCCGCGATAGCTCGAGTGAACGATAGGCATCATCCCGACCAGCCTCGAGCTTAGCTCGTAGTGCAGGCTTAAGTTCGTCCAAGTGCGCGTAAATACCATCGAGCGTCTTGTACTTCACGACTAGCTCGGCAGCCGTCTTCTCGCCCACACCTTTTACGCCCGGGATGTTATCACTTGAGTCTCCCTTAAGCGCTTTTGTAACTAAGAATTCTTCTGGCGTCACTCCATAACGATCCTTCACGGCAGCCGGGTCATACAGTACCGTATCCGAGAACCCACGCTTGAGTGTGTAGATACTCACATGCTCATCTACAAGCTGGAGCTCATCCATGTCCCCGGTCACGATCACAATTTCATGCTGCCTCTTCAACTGCTCTGCGAGTGTACCGATCACATCATCAGCCTCGTACCCTTCTACGCCAATCACGGGGATCTCAAAGGCCGCCAAAAGATCTTTAGTCACATCAAACTGCGGCACAAGATCCTTGTCGGTTTCCTTGCGTGTGGCTTTATATTTTTCATCGAGATCATGACGGAATGTCTTACCGGGCATATCCCAAGCCACGACGACGTATTCTGGCTTCAGCTCCTTGATCGCGTTGAGGAGCATCATCGTGAAACCATACACGCCATTAGTCGGTGTGCCGTCTTTGGTACTCAAAAACGGTATGGCATGAAAGCCACGGTGCAACAGGGCGTGCCCATCGAAAATCGCTACACGTGGTCGATTTGTCATACCTGATATTATACGCGCTTTTCAGATAAAGCAGAGTCCGGGGCAGACTGCATCTCGGCTCGCAAGATCTGAAAGAGCTGTCGCATACTATCCGCTATCTGTTGAGAGTGAATCACGGTACCAAAAACTTCCTGACCATAGCTCAAATAGGCCACTTTATCAGCATAGATATTGATTTCAACCGGCATACTATAGCGATCAGAGTCATAAAACGTATGCTCGATGAGATGCGCCTTGTGTTTTGCAAGCGTCCTGGGAAGCGTGAACCCTTGCGGTGTGAGTGCCTGCACCTTAATCCCCATGCGGATACGAGTAGCGACAAAACCATCAAGGTATTCACTCCCCAGAAAATCATGCTGATTTGGAGAAATGATGAGCATCACATCGGCTTTGGTCTGCAATATGTCATCATATATATCCTTCAGTCCCTCGATACCCTGATACTGTCGCACGGCTGGCTGCTCGGTGAGCTGATGATAGCGCTGCGTGAGAGTTGGCAGAAGTGACTTAAAGCGATATTCGTTATTGAGCAAAATATTTCTTCGCTTCTCAGCGAGCATTTCGATTTGAATCGGATTGGCTGGCAAATAGCTCAATCGCTTACCCATCTTTGACTTGGTTATGAGGTTGAGCTGCTCAAGGCGCGCAAGGATCGAATATGCATTTGTACGAGTTTCGCCAAGCTTTTCGGTCAAGAGTGCCGGTGTGATCTCACCGATATCTAGGGCCAATAAATATGCTGCAGCTTGATTCTGCTTGAATCCAAGCCCCTCCAGAATGCCGATATCGCTTGGTTGTTGTGGATTTGTCGATTTCATTTCGACATAATTATAGCAAATATATATCTGTAAGTCTAGTGTTTTGCCATTTAATATTGACTATTCATGCTATTTACCCCATACTGTGCCCATCAAAACAAACCGCACCTCACAGCGCTTAACAGTCCCCCACAAAGCCCTATAGGCAGATGAATTATCACCTCTCTCAGGACTTTACGGCCTCCCCGCAATAAACCATTCTTTAATCTCGGCAGCAGCTTCGGAACTGCTGCCGGGATCACAAAGATCTCGGGTGTGAAAACCCGGCGTAATTCCGAAACCGGACTCATACAGCAACGGCCCAGTGACCGACTCACTGAAACAGCACCTACCTATGCAAGGAGAAATCATGGCCCGTGAGGGTTTCATCAGCCAGGACGATCGCCGCAAGGTCGCCTCAGACACCATCTGGGGACTGTCCCGTGGCACATTCGTCATCGTGGCAGTCATCATCGTGGCCAGCGTCATCGGCGCTGCCTCTTGGGGCATCAGCGTCGCTATCAGCGACGTGCGTGGTGCCGGGGATGTCGTGCAGCGTCGCAATGATGCCAACAACCGCATCGGCGCGCAGGCCTTCTTCGAGGACACCTTCGCCAGCATCAAGGCGCAGGACCGCAAGTTGACCGATGCACGGGCCGATCTGGACGAGTTCTTGTCCACCACGCCGCAGCCCTCAAGCTCGGACTTGGTGCAAGCACAGCTCTACACACAGCAGCTCAAGGCCAAGCAAACGACGGTGACCGGTCTCCAGCAGGCCTGTCAGGACGCCGTCGCGCGCTACAACGCCGAAGCCCGGAAGACCATCCGTGGCGAATGGCGGTCCGAAGACTTGCCGTACCAGATCGACACCACGTCGACCACCGACGAGACGGACTGCCAGCCGGCAGCCTGATCGAGTTCGAGTCCACCCATCCACACCCCGGGAGGGGGCAAGTCGCCCCCTCCCAACAAACCAGAAAGAGACTCATGAAAAACCTGAAGAAATACCTCATCCTGCCGCTACTCGTCGCATGTGTCGGCTTCACCGCCGTGGCCTGCAGCGATGGCCCAAAGGCGGACTCCGCCCAAGGAGCCACCCAGAAGGTCGCTGAGGAGTACAGCAAGGCGGGCCGTCCAGGCCGTTCCCTACCCGCTGCAGGAGATGAAAGAGGGCGGCTGGCTCGAGCGCATGAACTTGCGTGAGCGCCTCATCCGCTACTCGGATTCGAACAAGATCAGCTACATCTACTTGTTCTCGGATCAAGGTCAGCTCCTGGCCAACTACACCGTGAAGGGAAAGGTGTCCAACACCAGCTCCCAGATGACCACCGCTCAAACGGTCGACGACTACTGCGGATCGGGCAAATACTGCCCGATGGCAATCGACGCCCCGATGGACGATGGCACCTGGGGTCCCTCCGAGGACGCCATCTTCTTCTTCACCACCGACGGTGTGATGGTGCAGTGGTCCGGCCAGTACGTGCTGGCCGATGCCCCGCTAGACCTCACCACCCAGCCGGTGCTGGTGTACAACACGGGCTCCAAACCCACCTCGGTCGCCGACGAAAAGAACTACGGCGGCTAACTCCCGTATGACAATCGAGGGCCTTTTGCCCCTCGTCTGATACTCGAGCAGCCTCTCGAGTCACCCACCCCTTGCAGCATAGGGGTGGGCTTACCCATATTTGCATAATTACCGATACTACCAGCATAATGAATTCATGAGTAATGTAGATGACGAACCAGGACGCGAGCTTTCTGCCTATGAGGAGATCGTCGGTATCGATACTCCAGATGGGCGCGAACAGCTCAAAGAAGCTCTCCAAGGTATGCGCGATCTGGCAGTACAACATACTCCTCGTGACGAATCAGATCCAGACTGGCGACTGACCGAAGAGGAAAGAGCAGCTGGTCGTCGAGGTGTGCAGGAAGCACGCGCCGCCATTCGAGCAACTGAGTCGCCTACCGAACGACTTGCACGCGAAAAACGAGAGCGAGAACAACCCGGCTCTCAGCCAGAAAACGACCCACAATAAGCGGGTCGTTTTCCTTTTATTCCCTGCTGTTTATTGCAAGTAATCTTTGAGACGCCTAGAGTCTTTGTGCTTACGCAGCTTCGCCAAAGCTTTCGCTTCTATCTGGCGAATACGTTCACGAGTCACGCCAAACTCCTGGCCGACTTCTTCGAGCGTATGACTTCTGCCATCCTCGAGTCCAAAGCGCATACGCAAGATCTTCTGTTCTCGCGGCGTAAGTAGCGATAGCGTGTTGTTGATATGCTCCTTCAGAAGCTCATACGTCGCAGCATCGACTGGAGAGACTGAGTCCTGATCCTCGATGAACTCTCCCAGAGTAGAGTCTTCATCTTCACCAACTGCAGCGTCAAGCGAAGTGGTGTCCTGACTAATCTTCTGAATATGCAAGACTTTCTCAACATCCATCTCCATCTCTTTTGCCAGCTCTTCGGGGCTTGGTTCGCGGCCAAGCTCACTGGTAAGTCGACGCTGCGTGCGAATCAGCTTATTGATCGTCTCCACCATGTGTACCGGAATGCGAATCACACGAGCCTGGTCAGCGATAGCGCGGGTAATAGCCTGTCGAATCCACCAGGTAGCATAGGTCGAAAACTTAAAGCCTTTGGTGTAGTCGAACTTTTCGACAGCTCTCAGTAGACCCGTATTTCCTTCCTGAATGAGATCGAGCAAATCTAGACCGCGACCAATATACTTCTTCGCAATCGACACCACGAGACGCATGTTCGCTTCCGCCAGAGCATCCTTAGCTGACTTGTCGCCAGCTTGAATCCGCTTCGCAAGCGCAACTTCTTCTTCAGCATTAATCAGCGGGATCTTACCGATCTCACGCAAGTACAGGCGTACGGAGTCATCTGCGATATCCTTGATAGCTTCTTCGCTGACAGCATTCTCGACATCCTCTTCTGGCTCTGTCTGCCAGATCAGTTTATCTTTTTGATCAACCACTTCGATACCTGCATCGATCAAAGCCGAGTAGAGGTCGTCTAAGAGATCGACCTGATCTTCTGCCTGCGGAATAGCTTGTAATACTTCTTGTTGAGTAACAAATCCTTGCTCGCGGCCCTTCGTGACAAGTCGCTCGACAGCTGGCTTAAATTCTTCTGGGATGTTTGGCTCGAGGTTACGGCCTTCGGCAGGTTGAGCTTTTTTGCGTGGCATAATATCCTTCCACTTATTTAGTGCATTATGATAACAATCTGATTATAGATAGGTGCTTTCATCTTCCAGGAGGCGCTGGTACGCTTTGAGAAGTTCGCCGGCTGCCGCACTATCACCTTTTTGTTCGGCGACGGCTAATTGGCGTGATAATTCCCGTTTCTTGAGACTAAATATATGTTTTTGCACTGTATGCACTTGGGTAAAGGCTTCGAGCCCTCGTTCGTTCTCGCTTAAATGCGAGTATTCATGTTCACCCCGTAGTGAAAGCATCTTAACATGATTTGATAAGTCTGGCAAGGCTTTTAAGAGCTGCTTCTCAGTTATTTCCGGCCGGTCTATGAGAAGCTGTATGAGTGGCTTATTTTTTTCTGTCGCATCAGAGATATTGAGGTCTTGTAAAACAATTCGTGTGTCAGCGAATGCGACAGCCATCTCCATGAGCATATTTTCGAGCTGCTCTTGGCGTGATATAGGGCTAGGCAGGTGAGCAGCATTCGTCGTATCCCTATTGTCTATCAGCTCAACAGCTTGAGCTACTTTTGTGCTCGTTGTATTATTTTTTCTACCTACCTTACGCATTTGTTCTCGAAGCAATTGCACATCTACTGCTAGCATTGCCGCGATTTGCCTGACATAATGATCTTGCTCAACTGCATCTCGCAAGCGCGCGATTGTCGGCAAAACGAAGGCTGCAAATTTCTTCTTGCCATCACCAGTTGAGAGGTCAAACTGCTGCGCACTAAAACTAATAATGTAGTCGACTGCATACGTGGCGCCCGCGTAGGCTTGTTCCCACAGCTTGCTGTCTCGCTTAATGAGTTCATCCGGATCCTTTGCTTCGTCAAATCGAATAACCTCCAGCCTGATCGGTAAATCGGCAGCCAGATCTAAGGCTCGCTGCGTGGCTTTTATGCCGGCCTCATCCTGATCAAAGCACAGCTTCACATGCGTTGCGAGCCGACTCAAGCTGACTAGCTGTTCCTGTGTCAATGCAGTACCGCTGACCGCCACGACCTGCTCATATCCAGCCTGCCAGACACTCATCATGTCCAGATGCCCCTCAACAATGATTACTTCCTCTTTAGCACGAATCGCTTTTTTTGCCTGCTTGAGTCCAAAGATGGCTGTGGTTTTATGATAGATCGGTGTATCAGGTGAGTTGATGTACTTCGCAGCCTTTGCATCACTTAACAAGCGCCCAGAAAAACCGACTGCCCTTCCTCTCGCATCATAGACAGGAAACATAATACGATCGCGAAATAAGTCATAGCCCGTCTGCCTCCCTGCTTTTTGAGCGCTTAGGCCCGCCTGCTTGAGCTCGGCGAGTATATAACCTTTCTTGAGAGCATAGTCAGTAAAGCTAGACCAGGGGTCTGGGGCATACCCGAGCGTAAAAGCCTTGATCGTCTCAGCCTTCATGCCACGCTGATCCTTGATATAACGCAATGCGTCAGGCGATTGAGATAGTTGCAGATGATAATACTTTACAGCTAGCTCCATGAGCTCATACAGCCTATTCCTATCATCTCGGGGACCAGATGCTTTGCGGCTCAACGTAATGCCAGCGCGATGAGCGAGCATCTCAAGAGCCTCCGGAAAGCTCAGACCTTCTATCTTCATAACAAAACTAATCACATCACCACCTTCGCTCGAACCAAAGTCATGCCAAATCTGCTTGTCGGGACTCACGAAGAAACTGGCAGTACGTTCGTCGCGAAATGGCGAGCGAGCTTTGTAGTCCTTGCCGGCTTTCTTGAGCTCGACATATCCACCAACCACATCTACAATATCGAGCTTTGACTTTACAAGTTCGGCGTCATTCATGCGTTCTATTATAGCTTGCTCATTCTAAAAAACCGATCGTCGTACGAAAATTCTTATGTGCGCGTGGTAGCAATCTTACACATACTCCAATATTTCCGGGAACTCATACATCCCCTTCGAACCTAGAAAATGACCGTGGCCCTCCAATTCAACCAGTTCTGCAGATAATTTGCCGGCCAGTGCACGCGTCCGATCAGGTGCAACTATCTGATCATCTCGGCTCAATATACATATCCAATGATCGACTGTTGATTTGAGCAAGCCCCAATCAGGCTCGGGCCTAAAAAAGTCATGGGCTCGTGGATCCGAAGCATCATAGAAGCCCGACACAAGCACTGCCGTGCGCAGCCTTACCTTCTCCCCCGGTAGTTCAAGCATCCTCAGTATCTGCCAACACCCCAATGAGTGCCCAACAGCCACAGCATCATCCTGCATTTCATATCGCACCTCCTTTAATGCCTCATGCCAAGCACCGATATCGGACCGTCTCCGTATGGTCGGAAAGTGTGGAGCCAAGACATCGTATCCGCGCACTCGCAGCTGGTCACCAAGCCAACCAACCCAACCACGGCTTGGGTCGTCATCCCAACCGTGCATAATCAATGCTTGAGTCTGTTTTACTTCCATGACCATGTATCAATCACATGGTCGAAGGTTTTGCGACTATAGCTATCGTTGTACGCACCCGTAATAGTAAAGGCGATAAAATTCTTCTCCGCAAACTGCTGATCGGACTCGGGTAGTACAATGAAGACATTCACATAGACCGGGTCACCCCCCGCTTGCGCCGCGCCCACTACCTTCACAGCATCAATATTGCCAATCTTAATATCTTGCCGTGCCGAGATAGCCTTGCCGGTGGTCGCATTTGTGATCAATGCATCAAGTACCCTCTTCGAATCAAACCGCTGAGCCGAAGGTGATGAAGAAGCCTGGGTAGTATCTTCGGCGACAAAATCAAAATCACGAAATGTAGACACAACCACTGACGATACCTTTTGAGTACCATAGAAAACTGAGAGCTGGCAGTCTTTATTCACATCCACTCGAGGCTGGTTTGGTATTTGCAAGCTATAACAAGCAGTTTCCAGACGCTCATAACCACTCGCTAATGCTTTCACGGCAGTATCGCGCACTGGTGTCACAGCCGTGCTCGGAGTAGGTTGTACGACAGCGCGCTGTTGGTATACTCGCCAGCCAACAAATCCGCCGATGAGCAGCACAAAGACTACAGCAAGTATGATCAGCAATCGACGTATCGGATGCTGCTTTGGTACATTTGTCCTGGATAAAGACGCTGCTTGATTAGTCGTCCCCTGGGCGGGTGCAGTAAGATGCGGTGGCACATTAGTTGCGGGGAGCGGGAAGCTGCCGGTCTTTGGGTCTTGGGCAAGTCGTACGGGTGCAGGCTGAATCGGTGTCGGATCTGGAATAAGCGGAGTATCAATATCACTTTCCGGTCCAGACGCCGCACCAGGTACATCAAATAACGCAGCAGGAGTAGCGCTTGATTCAGATGGAGGAATCGATACCAGTGGCGTTGTAGGAGTAGTTTGTTGTGAGGAGACTACTGGCTGTGGTGCGGCGTTTACATCAGTGGTCGGTTGAACAGGTAGGCTCTGCCCACTCGTCAGATCTGGCAATTGAGCGGTCCGATCGGTATAGCCTTGGGCCAGCGGATTATGAAAAACCGGCGGTGTAGCTCCCGCTGGCTGCGAATTTGTATCACTAGACTGATTGGTATCCGGCTGCATGCTACCTCTCAGTATAGCAGAGTGTTATCTTGCATTTGTGCATGCTTATCAGATCAAAACCGCCATTGCCAATCACGCACTACAGCATCTACCACGTCACGATCAGACTGAGATGTATACCAGGCTCGCAATTCAAATTGCTTGAGCTTATAACCACTCTGCAGCGGTAGCGGATCACGCAAGGTCAGTAAGAACGTCACCATTGATTCGCTATTTTGAGGATATTGTTCAACAAGCTTGTCGGCAGTTTTGTTCCCCCACTGCACCATTTCACGCGACTTCAATTGTGCTTCTAGCCCACTCCAACGATTGCGCCAGTCAGACTCCGCATCCCGAACCTCACTGTCTATGTATGTATTGAGCGTGATATAGATATGCTTCCTTGGACGCGAATAGGCAGAAAAGCTACACGTATCTTCAGCCGTGTGCCACTCAAAATCCTCTGGCAATGCCAGCGCACTACAGTCGGTAACTAATAGCTTTTGCCCGGCTTGGGCAGCGACACTCACGGGCTTTGGCTGCAACTTCACCTCAAGCCTATGTCGCCACGCATCAGGGACAACGAAGACCCAGAGTAAGTAAAATGCTACAACAAGCACCGACACTATTGTGGTCGCTTTCGCTCGATCGGAGTGCCAGAATGATGTCTTATTCATGATGCAAGTAGCGCGTATAACTATCCCAGCGAATACCCAGTAGATGCGCTAATAGCTCAATCGCTAAATCACCGGTGCGGCCATCGATGTCACACATAGGATTAAATTCGACTAGGTCAATCGCGATAATATTCTCTGCCGCCAGTTGGCGAGCAATGTAGACGGCTTCGCGATAGGTAAGGCCACCCTGATTCTTGATGCCTGTACCAGGCGCGAATTGCTGATCAATCGAGTCTATATCAAAGCTCACATGGATTGGTCGCCCCGCAGCCCATTTTCGTACGTCACGCATAACGGCTCCAATACCCGAAGCGATCACATCGTCCATGGTTGCATGTGCCACACCTTCTATATTTATCCAGTCGGCCTCTGGCTGATCAATATCTTTGATAGCGACATAATAAAAATCCTGAGGCTTCATGTAGGGACCATAGAAGTGCTCGTACAATGCACCGCCTGTCGCAACTCGCACCGGCATACCGTGCAGATTATGAGTCGTAGATGTGCCGGGAGCCTGGGTGTCTGGATGAGCGTCGATATATACACACACTGCGTCTGGATGACGCTCTCGCGTTGCGAGCAAGCTAGCTACAGCTACTGAATGATCCCCACCCAACACAACTGGTAGCGCGCTCGATTCTGTTACAACGATTGCTTTACGTAAGCCAATCAACCACGGAATCAAGCGATGTGCATTACGTACACCCTGAGCTTCCTGGGCACCGACGTGAAGCGAATCGACCGACCACTGCACGAGCTCTATCGATGATGCGCATGGAGCAAGTACCCCCTCAAGCCCTCTCTCTAGCAATACTTCAGGCCCATCTTCGGCCCCATAGCTGAAGCTCCCAAGATTCGTGCCGGCTGCGAAGATTCGTATGTCTTTTTGCATAAGTAGTTTAATTATACCTGCCCACGCAGCTGTTGACGACGATCTAGCGATAGACTACGATGCAAACGACGTCGCGTATATCGAGCATTCCCGTCGTTCCCAATCCCCTGCCACTCGATGCCGGCTGACGCCAGGGTGGTTCGTTCAGAAGTCCCACCAGTCCTTCCCGGACCACCCTGGCACTTTCGCCAAAACTAACAGCAGCGCCTCTCATCTAGGCCCATACTGTTCGCATCACTGAGTCATTGACTCCCCTCCCCGAGGCTTAACGGTCTCGGGATTTTCTTATTACGCCGGCTTTTTAGGCAAAAAACAGGTACAATATTAATATGCTTTCCAGAATAAAAAAACTCGTGCCCAAAAAAGCCATTAACGCTTTTCACTATACTGAAGCCCTCGCAGCCAGCTTCGCCTATCGCAACCCTAGCAAGCATATGATTGTCATTGGGATCGTAGGCAGTAAAGGCAAAACCACTCTAGCCAATCTGCTCTGGGCAGCGCTCAGTGGCGATGGATCTAAAGTGGGACTGATTGGCACTGCCAATATACGTATCGGCAAAGATGAGCAGCTCAACCCATACCACATGACAATGCCAGGTCGCCATCGTCTACAGAAGACCCTGGATGCCATGCGACGTAGTGGTTGTCAGTACGCGATTATGGAAGTTCCATCCGAAGGCCAAGCGCAGTGGCGACACGTCGGCATTCATTATGACGTGTTAGTTTTTACAAATGTAACGCGTGAGTTGATGGCTAGCCATGACTATTCATTAGACAAATTACACGATCACAATCAGAGAGTATTCAGGCAGGTCGCACACCAAAAACCAAAATTGATCAACGGACGTGTTCAGCCAAAAATCCTCGTTGCAAATGCCGATGCAGAACATTTCCCACAATACTTCGCCCACTTGGCCGACATTAAGCGCAGCTATAGTATCCGAACCAAGAGCAATTACCGCGCCACTCGCTTACTCGTCCAAAATCAAAAATCTTCGTTTGTGATCAATAAACAGGCGTACACCATCCCCCTTCCTGGAGCAGTCAATATCTCAAACGCCACAGGCGCAATTGCTACCGCTCTGGAGCTCGGCAAATCAGCCAGCAACATTCAAAAAGGCCTCCGAGCACTAGGCGTTATTCCGGGTCGGATGGAGCCGATCAAGGCAGGCCAGAAGTATACTGTGCTGGTTGATTACGCCCACGAAGAAACAGGTATGGAAGCCTTGATGCAGACTGCCGCTGCGATGCGTACGAATGCCACACAGCGCATTATCACTTTGCTTGGAGCCGAGGGCGGAGGCCGTGACGAACAAAAACGCCCTATCATGGGCAAAATCGCCATGCAGGGTAGCGATTTCGTGATTCTCTCGAACGTCGACCCCTACCGAGATGATCCCGACGCTATCATCACCGATATTGCGAAGGGTGTCGAAGAAGCAAAGGGCTTACGTAATCACACATACTTCGCTATACCAGATAGGCGTGAAGGAATCCGCAAGGCACTTAGTCTCGCTAAAGCCGGCGACATTGTTCTCATCACCGGCAAAGGAGCTGAGCAATCGATCATTATTGATGGCAAGAAGTCCGCCTGGGATGATCGAGCGGTTGTGCGCGAGGAATTAGCGCGCCTGCAGAAAAAACCAACTACCGCGAAGAAGCGATAAAGCCGATCACCGTCGCAGTCCACCAACAGAGCTGCGAGAGACTAATCGCAGCTACAGACAAAAGCTGAAAAGGTCGTGGCATTTTCCAGAAGTCATCTTGCTTATACGCCAACATCTGCTTACGTATACGATCAAACACTACGCCATTGATCACTAGGATCAGAACCGCCGCTAACTTAATTTTAGTGCGGATCGTCACGTATTCAGGGTCAAGCAGTATACTGCCGCTGATAACCTGAATGACGACCGATGCCCATATAAGCTTCTGAGCGATGCCCGTGAGCCATCCGAGCTGTGAGACTTTCACTTTTCGAAATACCCATAAAAGCCCGACTGTATCGACTAATAGTACCGACCCAAAACCAATCGCAAATCCTATCAAGTGCGTGAATAAAATTATGTTCATGTCCTAAGTGTCCCCTTTCTTACCGCCCCACTGCCAGCGTGGCGGTTCACCTTTCTTATATGATATGTAGATTAATACACTTGCCCACACAAAGCCGATCAATATAGAAAATACCGGCCCCTGCCACGAGCCATTAAAGCGCAGGTCAAGCAGCGCAATAATTCCCGCAAAGATCGCCGACCAAATGGCTACTATTAACCAAGCTTGCCATGTGACCGGCACCCAGCCCCAACCATATTTTTTGGCTCGAAACCAATAGTGCTGCTTCATCTCGGGCTCCGTATGTATATTATGCTTACTCATCCCTACTCTCAATTGTAACCCGCTTGCCCGCTCGACTCAAAAACCCCTCGACAACCAGCTCATCAACCACCTCAATACCTTGGCCACGTCCTGTTCGAGCTGTCGGGCTAGGTCAGTAAGGGTAATGGTCTGCACTCGCAATACAGCCACCAGAATCGCCCCGCACAACTACCGATAAGAGCATTCAAACTTTGACTGGCACACATAATGCCAGCTCCAACAATTTGGATTTACCACTTGCTTTGACGGCCAGGCGCCATAACCCATCAAGGCCCAATACCATTGGCGTGGATGCTCGCGATCCAATGCGGTTTCGACATATATCATCAACTCAGTATCGCTCACGTCGTCGGCATCGGTAAAGAATTCGTGCAAAAAGACACGCCGAATATTTGTCTCAATAAATAGTGCCAGATGATTGAAAGCATATGCGAGGATGGCTCCAGCAATATTCGGGCCAATGCTCGAAATTGGGTCAGATCAGACACACTAGTCGGCAGTTTGCAGGCATATTCGGCTACTACTCTCTCCGCAAGCTGCTTGAGCCACAAAGCACACGATGATTGTAGCCGAGCCCCTGCCAGGCCCTCAGCACTTCTTCGGTAGTAGCACGAGACAATGCCTCGAAGTCTGGCCAGGCCTGCACCCAAGACTGAAACTTCGGACGCATCCTATCGACCTGTGTCTGCTGTAGCATCACCTCACTCGCCACAACATTGTGGGGTGATGGGTTATCACGCCACGGCATCTCGCGTCCATACTGCGCATAATGATCCCAGATTAGCTCACGAAGCTGCTGGATCCTTTTCTCGTCATGCATGATTTGCAGTATAGCGAAGTCTTGTCCGGATATGTAACACAAGCCTGAGTAACCGAGTATAATACACTATATGCCAAAGGCACCCAGGCGGCATCAACCCGCCGATTCGCATCAGCAACATCGCGCCGAAAGAATACCCTTTGCCCTGAGTAGCGAGCGGTCCTCGCAATCAATACCAGCCCTAACGGAGGAATCCCCTACCGATATGCCAAAACGCGACCAGTCAGTACGGCCGGACTTTGTCTATGATCCCGTTCATGACAAGCGCCATAATTTGCAGCGTTTCACACGCGAAAAGCCAAAGAAACCATGGTGGAAAAAAACTCTCATGGCCATACTTATCATCACTCTCATTTCGGGTGCTTGGTTTGCGTTCTTTGCCGTGCGCAATATCACGAAGATTGCACCAAATTTCTTCAAGTTTTCGCAGAAGCTCAAGGGTGAAGATGAAGGCCGCGTCAATATTCTCTTACTGGGTGTCGGCGACCCAGGCCACGAAGCAGCTGGCTTAAGCGATACTAACATTCTCGTCAGTGTAAATACAAAAGAGAATAAAGTCGCGTTGACATCCATCCCACGAGATACGCGCGTCAAAATTCCTGGCTATGGTTTTGCCAAAATCAATAATGCCAACGCCTATGGAGACATACCGCTTGCCAAACAGACCGTCAGCAATTTTCTCGATGAGCCAATTCAATATTATATCCGCACTGACTTCACTGGCCTGAAACAAGCTGTGGATGCTGTGGGCGGTATCGAGATCAACAATAAGGACTACCTCTCCGACCCAGAGTATCCCTGCGACAATAATCAATGGCGCAGCTGTGGCTTCACGCTCAAACCAGGCACATACAAAGCCGATGGTGCACTGGCGCTCAAATATGCTCGTTGTCGCAAAGGCACTTGTGGAGATGATTTCGGACGTGCAGCCCGACAGCAAGAAGTCCTCTCGGCCATTCGCTCTAAGGCTATGTCGGCCGGAACTATTCTCAATCCAGCCAAACTCACTTCGCTCATTTCGGCAGCCGGCGATAATGTTCAAACTGATATGTCGGTAGGTGAAATCATGCGCCTCAATGAACTCACCAAAGACATCCCAAACGATCAATTCATCAATGTTGTACTTTCGCTCAAAGAGAATGGTTTCCTCAAGTCAGCTCCCGACGGAACATCAGATCTCGTACCGGTTGATAGTACGCTTGCAGCTATTCAGACCTTTGAAGACAACATCTTCGCTTGGGGACCAATCTGGAAAGAAAACCCCTCAATCACTATTCAAAATGGAACTGCGGCGGCAGGCATAGGTGGTAAACTCCAAACTAAGTTCGAGAAAGATAAGTACCCAATCGCAATCTCTCAGGTCACAAATGCGCTTAACAAAGATTATTCAACCACACGACTCTTCGACATGAGCTTGACCGACGCAAGCTCAACGCCGAAAAGCTCAAACTCCAGTGCGCGCGCGAGCAAGCCCAATACTCGGTCATACCTTGAAGGGTTATTAAAAGTGCAGGCAAGCGCACCAACTCCAGGGGTCAACTCTAGTAGCGATTTTGTAATCATCATCGGTAGCGACTACACAAACTATCTGCAGATAGTAAGTCCAGCGCCAGTCCAATAATTTTCTCTCTTTGTTCGCAAGTCCAGGTATACTATAGCTATGCCAAATAAGCCACACACTTCTCCTGCTGACTCACGACCAGAGTTTCGTCCGCTCGCCGATCGACTGCGACCGAGCTCGCTCAAAGAAATGGTCGGACAAAGCAAGGTCATCGGTAAAGGTCAATTCGTACGTGAACTCATCGAGCACGACGAGATCACTTCGATCATTTTTTGGGGACCACCAGGATGCGGCAAGACGACTCTGGCGCGCATCATCGCAGCGTCCGGCAATTATCATTTCGTCGAGATTTCAGCCGTCACTGCAGGTAAGGCAGATGTTCTCCGAGTGATCGAGGACGCGCGAGCGATGCAGAGACTCAATACGCGCACGATTCTCTTCGTCGATGAAATTCATCGCTTCAATAAAGCCCAGCAAGACGCCTTTCTCCCTCACATAGAGAATGGGACTATCATCCTCATTGGCGCCACCACCGAGAACCCCAGCTTTGAGGTTATCACCCCACTCCTCTCGCGCAGCCGTGTCATTGTACTTGAAGGTCTCGATCACAAAGAACTGGTGACCATTCTCAAACGTGCAACCAAGCTCTACCCACAACTCAAAGTCCAAACCAATGCTCTCGATGCCTTGGCGGATTTTGCAGCTGGCGATGCGCGAGCCGCACTCAATGGCCTCGAGGCCGCAATCCAAGTGTCCCCCACTAAGTTGTCTGTGGAATCCGTTAAGCAAGCAATGCAACAGGTCAACTTAAGCTACGACAAGACAGGCGACTTCCACTACAACCTTATCTCGGCATTCATTAAATCGATCCGCGGCAGTCACGTCGACGCCGCGCTCTACTACCTCTTCCGCATGCTCGACGCTGGCGAAGACCCGAAGTTTATTGCTCGACGCCTGATTATCCTTGCCTCGGAGGACATTGGTATGGCCGCCCCCGCAGCACTCAATCTCGCCACAAGCTGCTTTCTAGCTGTTGAGCGCGTTGGCTTGCCCGAATGCGAGTACCATCTCGCTCACACGACTGTAGCACTGGCAAAATCACCCAAGAGTCGCGCGGTTGCCGATGCGATGGGACGAGCCAAGAAAGCAGTTAGAAGTTACCCTGCAGCACAAGTCCCACTTGAGCTACGTAATGCCCCGACCAAACTCATGAAAGAACTCGGCTATGGCAAAAACTACAAATGGCAGGCTGACTTTCAAGCACCAGGAGGCTTCCTGCCGGAAGAGCTCACCGACGAACGTTTTTACTTTGACGATTAGTGAGTGAGAAGGTATAATCCTCGCATCGTACCTACGAGAAGAGATGTGGCAATATGCCGACGCAAACGTAAGTTCGTACACTACTCGCAGAAGATCAGCCTGGCCGGTGGGAGTTGAGCCAGGCCATCATGGAGCTCTGCATGCCCAGCGAGACAGAGCTTGAGCGCGTACAGTAAGCCACTGAGATGCATGTTCTGATGCTGCGCCACAACAAGCAGGAGCAGCTCACCGAAGAGGAGATGGAGAAGATTTTCGATTTTCTTCCACGACTGTACAGAGCTCATCACTACGGGGTGATCGATGGCCGCAAGATCGAAGTCATAGTGACAGCTCGGCTGGGAGATCCGGTCGGTGGCTAATAAGCACCAGGGCAAAGCTTGCTCCCGCCTGATAACGCTTGTGCTTTTGTGTCCTAGCGTCACCTGTTAGAATAAGTTTTCCGAGACATGGGGGTGTCAATGAACCTACGCACACGAATCAATGCCGCCCGATCGATCTGGCACTCATTCGACGTGGCCATGCGTGAGCAGCAAAAGAAAATGCGCCTAGTCAAGGACGCACACGATGACCATGCACTCCGCCGGTCGCCACAAGCACCACGCCAGAACTTCCTAGCGATCCATCCACGAGAGGCATATAACCTCGAGTGGCAGAGACGCGCTGCACTCAAGCGTGCTCGTTCGCGTCAATCGCTAGGCTCGTTCATTCGGCCGGGATCTCCGTGATCTCGGCTATTTATATTAAGCCCTTGAGATATTTCTTACGTAGTCCCGGCTCAAATCGTTCGATCGCATACCGCAGCATAGTCCGAGGCATGGCTTTGTATCTGTCACTTTCGCACAACCATGCCTCTTCTACGTCTTGTCCAACTCGCTTGCCAACTTCACGCAACATCCAACCAACCGCTTTCTGAATCAGATCATGAGAATCATGTACTAGGATGGTTGCTACACTCAAAGCTAGCTCAGACTTGCCCTCGCAAATAGTATAGAAACAAGACAGCATGGCAATACGCCGCTCCCACAGGTCATCCGAACGAGCCAACTTCTCCAGCACCGGCAACGCGTTGCCACCCAGATGTGCGCCTACGATATAGCTGGCTGAGGAATCAACGAGGTCCCAATTATTTATGCGCTTCGTGTTCTTGAGATAAAACTCATATACAGCTTGCTTCTGATGCTCATCGCCTCGCTTGTACTGTTCGACCAGAATCAGGCAGGCGCACAATCGGACTTCATGATACTCACTCTGTAAGAGTTTCTTCACTTCTCGCAGGGGCAAAATCCGATACCTTCGAATGAGCTTCCGCTGATTAGGCACCGATACACCATAAAACTTGTCACCATGACCGTACTGCCCTGGCGCAGTCTTAAAAAACCATGCCGATGCCCGCGCCCTCTCAGAGGTTCCAATAGCTCGGAGTTCTGCCTTAAGCGCATCCGCACGCATACGGCCTAGAGTCCAATCTGAGCGTGCTTGTAAATGTCGAGGGTCTTTTTGTCTCCATCGGCACGCACATCAGCCACACGACCGCGATTCATAAAGAGCAATATAAACTCAGGCGCTTCAGCTGTAAGTGTCAGTTCGTGTGGATCCGTTCCACGTCCTCGTCGCGCCACATACACATCGCCAGTCAGGCTATCCACCAACGTCACACGCACTGATGGGTCGAGCTTGCGCAAACCCAAACGCGCCATGGCCGGCACGAAGCTCGCGAGGCCTGCGTAGAGATCGTCTGATATGTCACGAGTCCGCTTGAGCTGACCGCGCAAGATATCTTCGTTATGAACAAAAAATTCGATCAAATTGTACCTGAAGTTTTTGCCCCGCCAAGGAATGTGTTCAATCTTGTCGATCAGTATCTGGTGGGCAGCGCTCTTTTGGGCACCAATCGCTTCATTATGTCTGTCTGCCAGAGGTGGAAAAATGATGCCAATTCGCGCCAATAACGGACCTCCGTCACGCACAATAATATGCGCCACAAGATCCTCAATATCCCAGCCTTCACACAAGGTAGAAGTCTTCCACTGCTTGGGCTTAAGCTCTCGCAGAAGTTGGGCGAGATACATTCGCTCGGCAATAATGAGCTGTTCGTAATCCATAGTTCCTACCTTCATACCAAGTGTACCATTTCGCTTATGACATATGTCGAGTAAAATATGGGCAAGTAACGCACTATGAACTCTTTTTTCTCCCCCCTCACCAGACCACTCATCATTGCGCACCGCGGCGCGTCTGGCGATGCCCCCGAGAATACCATGGCTGCATTCCGTGAAGCGATCAAACAAAAGGCCGATGCGA
Source organism: bacterium (assembly GCA_020854115.1). Classification (NCBI taxonomy): domain Bacteria; species bacterium. The sequence goes on from JADZGC010000016.1 coordinate 31,800, forward strand.
TCGAGCTTGATATACAGCTCACACGAGATAATCACCTTGCGGTTATTCATGATCACAGGATCGATCGTACCACCCGTGGTCGTGGGAGAGTAGCGAACCAACTCCTGCACGAAATTCAAAGGCACTCGGCCGGGAGCTGGTTTGGCCCCGGTCATACCGCAGAGCGCGTCCCCACACTCGATCAGGTTTTTGCAGAATTTGGCACCAAAACCAACTATGTCGTCGAACTGAAATTTTATGAACCAAGGTATAAATATTTATCTGCACAAGCCGTAGCAACCGTCATGAAACACCAGCTACTTGACCACTGCTTATTTCTTTCATTTAGCCCCTTCATCCTACGAGCCATAAAGCACCTCCAGTCGAACGCGAAAACCTGTCTTGCCTTTCGTCCAGTCGGCGGCCTGCGACCGCCACGAGCCAGCCTCAAACATGCCGACAGCATTGCACTGGCTTCTCACTTCACCGACACACCCTATATTGAGAAGCTTCGCTCACTTAATCTGCCGATCAATATTTGGGCGAAGACCCAGCGACACGAAGACTATAATCACGAAATAGCCATGGGGTCAGACATGATCACAACAAACCATCCCCGTATACTGCGAGAACACATTCGTGCCGCTAAATAAGACCCGCTTTGAACGACTACCCTCCAAGTCACGTGGTAAGCACTTCATGCTTCTTGCTAGCTTCAGTGTAGCGCTTGTGCTTTTTATAGGTATTGGAATCTTTATTTATTTTCAGCACACGAGCAATGTCGAACCGCCAACATATACCGTCGTAACACGACCAAAGATAACATACGCATTTGACGATATCCCTTCCGGACGACAGCCGGGTATCATCCAATTATTGAAGATATTAGCAGACCACCAAAACAAAGACCTTGCACCAAGCAAGACGGATGCAGCCGACATACTCGTTACCTCCATGCCGCACGACAACGATCTCGTTTTCACCACTTCAGGCAAGACGCAATTAAATAACATCACGAGCAGTGCGCCATTATCTACGACCACGGAGAAGTTTGGACTGCGACTAGCTGATGTCTCGCGCACTAAACCAGAGGACATCACAAAAGCGCTCGCACCCACCTACTCGCCAGCTCCACCATCATGGACCTACCTCGCCGTAGGCGACATCATCCCCGCCCGTGACGTCTACACCTACTCGAAGCGATATGGCTTTCTCTACCCCTATACCAAGGTCAGCGACACACTCAAGCAAGCCGATCTCACTGTTGCAAATGTGGAGACCACCATCGCCGATGGTCAGGCCAATGGCGAGGGCGCTGGCATGATGGTTTTCACGGCACCAAGCCAAGCTTTCCAGGGCCTTGTTGAGTCGGGCATCGACGGTATTAATCTCGCAAATAATCATGCGATGAACGGTGGTGGTGCAAAAGTCACCGAAATGCTTGCTGGTCTCGATGCTCGCCAGATCGGGCACTTTGGCGTCAGCACCACAAATGGCGTAAATACCTGGGCTACCACAGTCAAAGGCATCAAGGTCACTCACCTGAGCTTTAACACTGTACCGGGCAGCATTGAACCTACAACAAGCACACCTGGAGCACGACGAATTTCACTCAAGCCATGGGGAAGCTTATCCGATAACGATATAGCCCTCGTGCAAGAGCAAATTAAAGCTGCTAAACAGTCATCCGATGTAGTCATCCCTTGGTTTCAATGGGGTACCGAATACACACATGATGCCAACGATGAACAACGCCGTCTCGCCCACGCCGCAATCGATGCCGGCGCCGAAGTCGTCATCGGCACTCACCCACACTGGACGCAAGGCATCGAGTGGTACAATGGCCACTTCATCGCTTATTCTCTCGGCAACTTTATCTTTGATCAAAACTGGAGCGACGAAACTCGACGCTCATTTACCGTCCAGCTTGCATTTACTGGCACGAAGGTCACTGGTGTACGACTCTTCCCTGCTTATATCGAGAATTGGGTGCAGCCCCGCTTCTTGGCGCCATCAGAGAGCCTGTATCAACAAATCCTTGCCGACATTGCTTCCCACTCCTGGTGGGAGTAGTACGACATCTGGCAGACACTTGAAATTCTTACGCTAATCTGCTAGAATAGTAGCTGTCACTCCTTTGTGACTCCTATGAACAACACAACTCGACAAACATCAAAAAATCGCACAAACCCCTGGGTATTTGAAACATCTCAGGATAACGCACTGATTGCAGCAGCTGTCATTTCTACGGCTCTTGTAGTGAGTGCGCTTTTTATTCCTCACTCCAGCACAAATGCTCAATCCACCAATGAGCTCAATCTAGAATCAGCCCACGCTCTCTGTATGCAAGCAAATACCGCAGCTGAATGTGACACACTAGTGCAAGCAATTACTAAGCAGAAGCCGAATCAGCTCCCAGGCGACCCAGTACGCCCGTACAAGACATTCTCAAGCTGTCGTGACGCAGTTGATTACCTCTTCAGTGACCGTACAGACCACCAACGCGCGATTGGGGTCGTGTACCGAGAATCTACCAACAATCCAAATGCGCGCCGACCTGGCAGCCAGTATGCCGGATGTGCACAGCTATCATCTACACTGCAAGCCACCTTCTTGCGTGGCCCGTGGAATGATGCATATTATAACGTCCTCGCGATGCGTGATGCGGTTGATGACCCACGCTGGGGCTGGTGCCATTGGGATCTTGTCAACTATTGTGAATACGGTGGCGAGTTCTAAGTATGATCTGGATTATCTCAATTCTTCGGCCCCAACTACCGATGACTCCAATTCGAGCACGCCATGGACCATAAGAATCTAGCCACAAATATACTTGCAAAAAATTCGCAAATCTGTTAGAGTACATAAAGGTTGTCAAACCAGTCTGAATCCCTCAGGGAGTACACCAGTACGCAAACCTGAGAGACTGAGACCTTGAGCTTAGTCACGTTTAGAACCTCGATCCTATCGAGCCAGAAAATCGAGACGTGGTAAGGATAGCTCACAAGCTGACGACCAACCAAGAAGGAGGAGCAACCCCCGCTCCCCTGTGTACCTGGGAGGTTTCCCACCATGAGTACCCCAAAGAGGCCCCGAAGTAGTCGCTTGACTGCGCTACTCCTGATTGCCGTGCTCGGTATCTTCAGTAGCGCATGTCGATACCACCCCATCGACGGCTTCCCGCTGACAGACCTGCGAGCATTCAACGCTCTGCATGGCTCAAATGTGAGCCCCGAAGCCGCGAAGACAGCCTGCGAGACTGCCGACGCGACCCAGGGGCCTGGAACCTGTCAAAGGTTCATCGAGGCCATCAACACCGCCCGGCTGAACGAACTGGCTCGGGCCAAGTTCGCATCAATCGGCGGCCTGACGGACGCACAGCTGGCCCGATTGGCCAAATGTGAGTCCGGCGGCAACCCGCGTGCTCGCTCGAGTAGCGGTCGCTACACCGGCCTGTACCAGTTCGACCGAAGCACCTGGAACGGCGTGGCTCGGCGCATCGCCCCGGAATACATTGGCGTGCTGCCTGGCGACGCTCCGCCCTATGTGCAGCATGCCATGGCACGACGGCTCTACAAAGAGCGTGGCCGACGGCCTTGGCCGATCTGCGGTAGGCGCATCTGATCCCTGGCGGGATCCTACAGGGTGAGAGGACGGCAACGTCCTCTCACCCTTCACTTTTATTGAGACCTTTTCTTCAAATTAAGACTGGTAGAATTAATACAAAATCTCTGTCCTGTCGTTTCTTTTGGCCCGTCCTCAAACATGTGCCCAAGATGTGCACCACATCGACTGCAAACCACCTCTGTACGGCTCATACCACGATCCTCATCTGAGCGCATTTCGACACCCCCAGATACTGCACGATCAAAGCTCGGCCACCCAGATCCAGAATCAAATTTGTGCTCACTATCAAAAAGTAGCTGACCACATACCTTGCAGGCATAGGTGCCGTCTGCATGTTCATCCCAGTATTTTCCAGAAAATGGGGCTTCCGTCCCCGCATGCTGCGTTATCTCATATTCTTCGGCGGTCAGTTGCGAGCGCAGGTCGTCTTCACTCATGTGCTGCTGATCAGCCATTACTGCAAACCCTTAACCCAGGTCTTGATAATCGCAAAACCGCCGCGCCAGAAATCAGCACTCGCCATGTCAACGCCAACTTCCATTAAGACCTTATGCGGATCGCGCGAACCGCCGACCTTCAGAATATTCTCAATCTTCGGCACAAATGACCGCCCTTCTTGCTTATAGCGCGCATATAGCGACAAACTCAGTAACTCACCAAAGCTGTAGGCATAACAATAAAACGGCGTATGCACGATGTGCGGGATGTAGGCCCACTCATGACGAAACACGTCGTCAACCGCCACTGAGTCGCCAAACTGAGCATGCAGGGTGTCAAGCCACAACTTCTCTAAGTCTTCGACCCCAGCCCCTTCAGGAATCACTTTGTGTGCTTCAAGCTCAAACTTCACGAAGTACGTCTGGCGACAAATGGTGGCGTAACTGTCGGCAATCTTTTCAGCAATCATCGCTTGCCGCTCAGCCGGATCATCGAGAGCATCGAGCATATTTTCAAAGAGCAGCATTTCACCAAAAGTTGAAGCAGTTTCTGCAAGCGGAAGGTTTGCGTGCTGTACGCCGATCGGCAAGTGGCTCGCGTAGAGCGAATGCACACCATGTCCGAGCTCATGGGCGAGCGTACTGACATCACGCGCCTTGCCAGCGTAATTGAGCAATACATACGGCGCCATCGAGGGCGTAACGGTGGCGCAGAAGGCTCCTCCACGCTTATTTGGATTCGGGTGCGAATCAATGTGTTGCTCATCAATAATTCGCTGAGCCTTCACCGCAAAATCTGGTGAGAAGTCCATGAAGCTCTTCAGCGTCAAATCAACTGCCTCGGCATAGCTAAACTCATGCTGGCTTTCGCCAACAGGCGCGTAGATATCAAAGCGGCGTATTTGTTTGAGGCCAAGTTGTTGTTGCTTCCATCGAAAGAAATCTTGAAACACTTTTGACTCGTCCTCACACACCTGCAGAAGCGTCTCAATCGCCGTATCTGGAATGTGATTACCGGCGTTGCGCATCGAGATAGTACTATCGTATCCGCGTAATGCAGCCTCATACGCCCAATCTTTTACCACCGCCTGATAGACCTTAAAGAACTTTTGCTTCTCGCGCTCATACGGTACGTATAGTGCCCGATATGCCACCTCGCGCTCGTCGGCGTCAGCAGCATACACATGCCGCATCAGCTCCGAAGTCGTCTTGTAGATTTGCTTCTTGTCCGCCAGCTTCAGTGAATACTCAAAGTCTGCCTCGATCGCATCGCGCAAATCCGTCAGTACGCTCGTACCAGTCGTATCCTTGTGAGTAATAATGCTCTCTGCCTCGAGTGAGAGTGTAAATTTCGCCATCCTGCGAGAGTGCTGCAGCGAGTATTCGTAGTCGGGCAAAGCCGCAAAAAGACGCGTGGCGTTTTTGTCATCGAGCACTTCCATCCCCTCGACTTCCTTACCCTTAAGCCACATCCCGATAGGTCGAGTAACTTCAGCAATTTGTACACCTAGATCTTGGGCGCGGGCCTTCAGACGAGCCGGCTCGCCATCCTTGATATCAGTCGTCTCCCACAAAGCAACACGATCTACTAAGCGAGTAAATTTTTCGCTAACTCTCGTGCTCCACTCAACATGTTCGACAAACTGCTCAGTCGCCATATCGGGCTTTAGCTTCTTCTGCCACGCAGTATATTTCGGGATCTCGGATTCGATTTCAGCATAAAGTGCGTCAAACTCCTTCAGTGGAAGAATTTGCTCGAGATCCCACTGCACTGCTTCGGTATGATCTGCCTTCATGCTCGCCCCTAATTAATCAACTGGCGGAGAGGGTGGGATTCGAACCCACGGTACCCATGAAGGCACACTTGTTTTCGAGACAAGCCAGTTCAACCACTCCTGCACCTCTCCGTAATGTCCTATTGTACCAGATATAGATCAAAAAATGCGCACCGCGAGAAGTCAAGCAGGAGCTAAGCGGCGGTAGGCGCTGTCGGAGCTGCAGGGTTTGGCGCGGCTGGAGTGGTGGGTGGCATCTGTTGCGAGCTGTTTTTTGCAATCCAAACGTACAGGAGAGGGATTGCTGCTGAGTAGAGGATCACTAGCACGACCGTTACCAAAATACCGATAATTGTAATGATTGGGAGAAGCATAACCAGGTATGCGCCATAGATACCCAGTACCTTTCCGACATTGCCCCTCGTAAGCTTCCAGCTCTCCTTGACAGCGTCCATGCCGGATAGTTCCGGACGGTCAACCAGTACATATGAAGCCAAAGATAATCGAAGTCCGATATACAATCCTGGAATGATGAGCAATATCAATCCTGCGATCACGGCCAGAACTACTAGCAAATTAGCTACGAAGAATCGCAGGAGGTTCTTGAGGGCATAGCTGAAGGCTGATCCTACCGATTCTTTCACACCACGCACAGCTTGCAGCAGCATAAAAGCAATCATTGGTCCAATGAGCAGATTGACGACAAAATTCACCAGCTGACCTATCAGCTTGGTACTTGAGTAGCTCCAGTCAAGACTATCCGACGTCATAGTCGTTTGATAATTGCCTGTGAGTAGACCTAATACGATACTGATCGCAATAAGGATACCCCAGAGAATCGCAAAGTTTGCCAATTCAAGACGAATCGCCTGTGAGCTTGGCTTAAAGAGCCCAAAAGCGCCGGGATATGCTCCGGCAGTCACCGTATCGGCGGCACTTTGTGCCACTGCTGGGGCTGGAGCTGCAGGCTGAGTTGGTGAAGTAGGTGCTGGTGTTGGGGTTGGTTGTGTGGTTGCCATATTGCTTACAATATAGCACACGCCTGTCTAGACAGTCTAATTTCTAAGTAAACACCCCCTGCTCAAATCTTATCTGAAACGCGCCATACCCACAGGTGTGCTTCGTAGCCGCACTCTCGGGGCTCGCGATGATGCAGCTCTTCAACGAGCCCATACTGCCCTACCCAACGTTGCACCTTTCTCGGAGTGAGATAATTCCATGGCAACACAGTTGAAAATTGGCCGGCATGTTGATTAGCACGATAGCAGGCCCAAACCATCGCTGCGTAAGCGATCGGCTGACGCGCCACGGTGTCGATCAGAATAACATGCTTGCGTGCCACACGCACCATCTCACCCATCATCCTTGTCGGCCGACGAGTGTGATGGACCGTCATACTGCAGATCACTACATCAAAGCTCCGATCTGGAAACGGTAATTCTTCACCATCTACATAAACCACATCCGGATCATCTAGTGAGTCTGGGTGTCGCATAATGTCGGTGCTAACCACATGCGGATTCACGCTTTTCACAAGCTGCGTCACGTAGCCAAGTCCATAGCCAACCTTCAGTATCTTCCCAGAATCTACAAAAGGCTTATAGTGCGCAAACCAATGCTTATCATCTCTCAAAAAAGACCGCTGAACCTGCTTGCGAATGCGCGTAGGCATTAGTCAGTGCTTGATTTACCAAGTACCCCCAGCAGACCCCAGACGATAAATCCCGCCCCGACCCCAATCAATAATCCCGCGCCTGGCTGACCAAATACCAACCCAATACCGAGCCCGAGTAATGTCCCGCCGGGGATAAATAGACCACCTGCGTCGTTTTTCTTTGACTTCTTATCCATAATTACAACACCTCCTAACACTAGGATACTACCTTGACGGAACTAACTTGAGCAAAAAGAAAAACCGGTGTGAGCCACGAAGGGCCCACACCGGCAGGCTGTCTCTCCGCTTCCCCGACGGATTAACAGCTTGTGCAGGAGGTCGGACTCGAACCGACAACCTTCCACCCGAAGGTGGCTGCTCTACCATATGAGCTTCTCCCGCTATCGATACCGACAGCATCTGCTTTTGGCGGGTTGGCAAGCCGCCGGCAAATTACTGTACGTTATCGATATGCCCCTGAAAGGCCAGTCGCCGCTGAAGGATTTGAACCCCCGACCTCTTGCCTTGTGAGCAAGCGCTCTGCCAACTGAGCTAAGCGGCGCGTCCATGCAGGACTATGATGCAGATGCATCGATTGTGGTCAGGCAGGGTTTCGAACCCTGGACATTCCGCTTTTCAGGCGGATACTCTGCCAACTGAGCTACCTGACCTGGTCGGGAGAGAGGCCCCTCAGACCTCAATCCCGGAAGTTCCCCGCCCTTCGCAGGGTTATTGCTCGTCAACGACGGGCCACGGGCACTCTACTCCGTGTGTGACATGCTTGACTCATTTCATTGGCCAAGTACAGTATCGGTGGACCATGCCGCTGCAGCTGAGGGCTGCCCAGGTTTTACAATCAGCCACAAGCCCTTATCCTGGAAAAGCTTATCTATCCCTAGGCGCACGTTCAACGCGAAGGTCAGGCTGAAGGGCGGAGCTACGGAAGCTCCACATCTATTATGAAGGTACGAGGGTTGCCGTGCCCGAGCGCTATGCTCACACGAGACGGCGTGCATCCTAGTTCAAGGAATGAGGGCACGGGCCCGCTCACTTACGCAGCTTGGCCATATAGTCGCCTCCGCTAGTACATCGCTACTTTATCGAGCGTGTTTTTGGCGAATATTGGCGTATCGCTTAGGCTGATTATTCCCTTAACGCGAGTGAGCTTTTGACCTGTAAGAATATTCTTGGACAGGACGAGCCCTCCATTACGGAAAGGCTCGTTGTGTACAAGATGCATGGCGCGCTCGGCAGGATTATCGCTGTCGATATAAGTCGCGTCGCTCGAAAAATCTCGAAGTTTACTTCAGACTTTTCTCACTCCTTACTTATCGAACCTGGTTTCGAATCCAAGGAAAGTACCATATAGACATTTTCTTACGTGTAGATACTGAGAAATTTATGGCGCGCTCGGCAGGATTCGAACCTGCGACCTCCAGTACCGCAAACTGACGCTCTATCCAGCTGAGCTACGAGCGCACACCGATGACTTACAGGTTATGAGGTACGCGAGACCGCGATGAGAAACAGGGGCTATTTTACCGAATTTTTGCTTATCTGTAAAGACTTAAAACTTCAGTCGCTTGAAGATCGATTCTCCGAGATAGCCCTCTGGTTCTGATTCTGGCAATACTGAGCTTAATATCTCAGCAATGTCATCCGCTACATCATGCGTGCCGTGCAGCGTCACGAGGATTGAGAAGCGCTTCAGTGGCACCAGTTCAAACACCGGCACGCCATCATTTTCGACCCCGAAGAATGACTTGAAGGAGTCGTAAGGGTAATGCTTGCCATCGATAACCACTCCATATGTGGTGAGCTCGTAGCTGTGTGCCTCCGTCCCCTTAGCGCCATATTTCGTCAGGGCAATTGGCACGAGTATGCCGAGCGGAATGAAGAACCAACTCTGGAGCAAAATGGCAGCGATAATCGATCCGGCAGCTACAACGCCCATGACGATATACCACTGCGTTGGGCGGTGTTGTCCCGACTGCTGGGCATTTTGCCAAGCCAAGAGAACATTATCTTCGACAGCAGCCGCCTCCTCATCAAGCTCCTCATCACTCATCATTGCGTAATCACTTTCTCCTGCCATATCTGCCTGTGCAGAAACTGACACCGGGTCTGGTTGCGGCTGAGCCCCAAGCTGAGGTCCTTGTGCAGGTCGGATTCCAAATTGAGGCACCGCAGCTTCAGTCATCCCTTGTGCTGGAGCTGGGGCTGTCTGAACTGGCTGTGCTGGCTGCACCATATGCTGTTCACCCGGAGCGAGACTAAACCCACCCGATGGCCGTGCGGGCTGCTGTCCGAGCTGGGCTTGAGTGTCCTGATCTGGCTGCATAGTCATTACTAATTATGGCTTACTCTTCTCAAAAAAGCCACAACACTTATGCTTTTGAGCTGCCTATTTCTTATCTTTGGCTTTGTCGAGCTTATCGAGTCCAATGAGCTTCACGCCTACGTAGACCACACCAGCAATGATCGCGAAATCGATCAGTGTGGCGAGGAAGCTCCCATAGGCTACGGTCGCCTCTCCAATCCTGAACGTTGCCCCCTTCATACCTTCAGCTGAGCCTAGAGCGAGCCCGACGACCGGGTTTACGATATCCGTCACAAGCGAACTTACCACCTTAGCGACTGCGCCACCGAGAATAAAACCAACTGCGAGACCTACAACCCCTTGCTCGCGAATGAAGTCCATAAAGCCATTGAGATGCTTTTTCATAATAATTCCTTATTTACCTACCTCTATTGTACTCCGTACGACAAGTGGCGTCTGGAGATATGCAGATACTATCATTTTATCGAGCTGGCGGAGAGAGAGGGATTATGCTGAGCATATAATCATCGTCGCTCACATAATGTCGAAATAAACTCCACATTATCTTCGCTCCTCGATTATCGAACCCGGGTTCTCGGTCCCTATTCATCAGCTCGAGCGAACGACCTATCGGTCATTTTCTCGAGCTGGCGGTATTTTTTGGACGAAGTTCGAACATTTTTTGAGGAAAACCCCCAATAAGGAAGCCAGAAACTACGAAATGGAATTTGGCCCGCTTGGGCGCCACTTGGTTATGTAAACGACAAAAACGCCCGCTGTATCGCCGTGGACAAAGAAAAGGCAAAGTATATCAAGCGAGCTTTTGAAATGTACTCAACTGGCGAATATCCCCTCGCTCAAATCCGAAAGATTATCAATTCCTTGGGCTTGGTTGGCAAAAAGAATAAGGTGCTTTCCGTCTCAAATTATCAGTATATGCTGAAAAATAAAATCTATTACGGAATGATTGAATATAACGGCGAATTATATGACGGAAAGCATGAACCGATTATCACAAAGAAACTTTTTGATTCCGTTCAAGAAGTGATGATGAGAAAATCAAAGCCGAAAACGCCAAAATTGAAACCGTATGTGTACAGAGGATTTTTCCTTTGCGGAGAGTGCGGCTGTTTTATAACGACCGAAACACAGAAAGGTCATAACTATTTGCGATGCACCAAGCGGAAAAATCCTTGCACGCAAAAATATGTCCGCGAAGAAATCATCACTTCTCAAATAAAAGAAGAAATCAAAAAAGTTTCTTTGTCTTCCGCTTGGGCAAATGCTTCAATCAATTATTTTGAAAATGAAAAAATGAAACTTGCCAAAGCGGAAAGCTCTTTCGCCCAAAAAGCGAGAAATGAGCTTGTAGAGATAGAAACAAAACTTGATCGTTTGCTTGATTTACAACTGGACGGCAATTTATCGCAAGCGGAATATACCGCTAAAAAGCACAAGCTCATTCTCGCTAAAAAGGATTTGGAAGAAAAAATCTCCGCTTTTGGGCGAAAGAGCAATAATCGGTTCGAACTTGCCATTGCCTTTCTAAAAGACGCCAACCAAGCCGAAAAATGCGCTCAACAAGAAAATCCCGAACGGATTCGGGATTTTCTCAAAAAGATTGGTTCGAACTTCCGCATTGCCGACCGCACTTTGTTTTTGGATTTCAAAAATGCCTTCAAAATTGCGGAAAAATACCATGCCGAGGCGCTTTGCGCCGAGGCAACATCTTTCAATTTCGCTGAATGTAAAACTTGGCGGAGAGAGAGGGATTCGAACCCTCGGTACGGTTTCCCGCACACACGCTTTCCAAGCGTGCTCCTTCAGCCACTCGGACACCTCTCCAAGAATCACATCAATCAATACGACTTCGCATTGTAACAACTCAGTAGGTAAAAAAACAGCCTGACTCTCAGGCGAGAATCAGGCATTGAACCCATACGGCTAGGCTACACGTTCGTGAACGAGGCCATCAATGGACATCACGCTGACGAAACGGTGCTCTAGCGAACCAGGCAGAGTTCTGTAGCGGCGACCCATCCGCTTCCCGAAACCAACCACCGTACACGGGATATGTGCTAGCTCGAGCTCTCGCACCTCGTGAGCGAAGTTGTTCCTGTCATGCGACACGATGATGACCTTCGCAAGACGATCAGTGTCCCAAACTTGATACAGCTTAGCCACCATGAGATCGTCGACATCGTCAGGATTGCCCTCGCGCTTGTAGTTCATGTAGGTCTTGAAGCCTACGAAGCGAAGGTGTTCCTGCTGCTCGAAGCGCTTGGCGATCGGCGCCCGCTCCTGATTCAGGTAGGCCCAGGCTTCCAGTTCAGTACCGCCAGCCTCTACACGCAACCATTCCAGTAGCGCATGCCAGTTCGGACGATTGCGAGTCACTTCTGCGAACTGAATGACGATGTTTGGCACATCGACCAGTGCTAGTGTGATCGGTCTCTGCATGTTTTCACCTCCTTAGCAGAGATGGGGAAGGTACATATGGTATATTATAACAGAATGATCTATGTTGTCAACTATCTACGACAGCCTTGGTGACGGCCTTCGTTTGCCTAACCAAGCTTTTTCTTGAAGACCTCGACCAGCTCTACAGGTGTCGGATCGATTTCATTCATCATACCGAGATATGAAGACATATAGTCCCCAAGTAGAATCGTCCAGAGAAGCTGCTGAAGTGGCGTCGTTCCCTGCGCCTCAACAACGATAGGCTCGTAGCCGTGCCCTTTGAGTACCTCGGCCATGACATCGATGCGCTTGAGAATACGCTCGTGCTCGAGTGAGCTTCTCAGCACCACACCTGTGACTGTTTTCTCGGACGAGAAGAGCCAGCCCTGCATTTCGTTGTGGTTTAGTTCTGGAAAAGCATTACACCAGGCTTGTTGCTTAGCGTTTTCATTGATGTCAATCTTCCACTTATAGATAGCCGAGCGAAGCGCCATACCGCCATAGATCACTACCGGCTTACCGACTAGCTGCTCAGCAATATCCAGAGCTAGATTCTTGCCGTCGACGTCATCTTGATTAAACTGACTCTTCTGGATATCGAGCCAATCAGCGACATCCAGAAGCTCTCGTCGCAGATCAGTGCCTTCTGTAAGCCCTGCGTCTTCGAGTAAGCAAGCAAGTGCCTTGAGCCCAGCAAACACACTAAGGCGTGGCTGCGACACTTCTGGAAGCTTCAGGAGCATATGCCCTGCTTCTTCAGCCCGCTTCAGGAGCTCTCCCCCGGCCGTCATCACGACGATACGCGCCGAGCGCTTCTTCGCATCCTCGTAAGCCGCTAGTGTCTCCTCCGTATTCCCCGAATAGCTCGAGAGAATCACCAGACTATGCGCCTCGACATACTCCGGCAAATTATACCCGCGTACGATCTCAAATGGCACCTTCAGCCGACTTGCTAGCCAATTACGAGCCATATCAGCCGCTAAAGCCGAGCCTCCCATGCCAGCGAGCGCGATGTGCTGCAATCCCTGCCCCCAGGATGGCGTGATATCTTGATCCATACTGTCAGCGAAGTTCAGTCGCAGATGAGCCGGCTGAGCATCAACCGCCCCGAGAATGTTGTGTTTGTCGTGCGCGAGGAGGGAATCAAGATTTTTCATATGTCGCTATTATACTGATCTCCCCACCGGATGTCAGGTAGCACACCGACAGATCGCGCAATGTCTTGCGAAATTTTGTAAATAATGGTAGTATCAACAAATCGGTTTTGTGCCTTATCAACGGCGATATAAGCACAAATACGACTGAAAAGCACCTACTAGCACCTACAAGGAAGGCAAGACATTGGCTTTCAAGACCACACAGGAGAACTGGCTCAGCGAGCTTCGCAAGCGAGTCAACCTAGACAAGGGCAAGAAGCCCACCAGCCTGCTGGATGCACAGTTCTCCGACTGCCAGGACTGCTGGGGATCCGTCATCCGACAGGAGCCCGAGTACGTCGTTCAATTCCTGATGAAGTACATCGTCACCAAGCCCTTTCAGCCGATGACCAACTCGCAGTACCGCCGCCTCAAGGAACTGCTCATCGCGGTCTGCGAGCGCGCCGCTTTCCTCCGAGAGCGCGGCGGCGTCATGCGAGGTTTCGACGAACTCATGCAGGCTCTCGCCACGCACATGCCGGAGCTCAACCGCGACCTGCGGGAGCACGAGGAGTCACTGCAGCGCGAGTCGCTCGACCCCATCGCCTGACAGGCACCACTTCGTGTGGGTAAGGCTTCGGGACCTGCACACACCGCCCCGGGACATCACGTCCCGGGGCACTTCTTTTATTCATAAGATTATTATAAAAAAACAGGGTGTTGATCTGGAAATAATCCAGACCAACACCCAAGTGGGATCATCAGCTCACGCCGACGAGCTCCCTTGTGTCGTCGACCTCATCGAGATCGTCGATCTGATCGATGCACTCGGCATCCTCGCTCAGCTCGGAGCGATGGAATAACACATCGTCGAGATCCCTCAGTGCCTTGAGGATCGCCGCCATGTGGACCTGATTCAGCGGCCTGCGCGACCCCTGCCCTCGATCCAAGTCGAGCCACTCCTGCTGTTCGTGCGGAAGCCGCTCGAAGGCAGATGCGTACTCGGGATGCTGACGCGTGGTACTGAACTCAGAAGTCGGGCCCAGGATGAGCAGCGCCCACTCACACCAGACTTCCCAGTAGTCAGCGAGCTCCTCGCGCATGACGAGACCCTCAGCAACCACCCAGGCCTCGTGTGCCTGACGGAAGAACTCCAGCCCGATCACCTTCTGAGGCGTTCTGTCCGAAAGCAGTGCTTCGCGGATCTTGTTCTTCATCAGATCGTTGGAATGGATCCTGCGGTAATGGTCGAAGTTGAGCTCATCGCGATCCAGAGCCAGCAATGCGACCACGGCCAGCTCATCGATCAGGTCAGCCTGTGTCAGCTGACGGACTTGCGGTAGGCGTGGGGAAGACTCCACGGTACCCCTTTCGTTTCTCTTGTAGGTGCTTTTTTGGTTGCGGCTAAGACGCCGTTGTCAGATGCCGCGAACTTCTAATGCTATCAAAAAATCACTATTTTGTCAAAGGGTAACATTAGAATAAGGCAACAAAAAGATGAAGCGCCAACCCGATGACAGGTTGACGCTTATTTGTGGTGTAGCCGAAGGTGGCTACAGAGCCGTCACTTGGCCCCCTTCTTGACCGAGGCGGGCGGAGCAGTCGGTGCGATGGCTCGGAGTGGGAGCTCCTGATCCCACACACGGGTGGTGAGCCCCTGGGTGGGGCGCCGGTGATCGGCGCAGAACTGCTGGCTCTTCATCATTGAAGAAATCACATCCTTTCGGGGAAGTAGGTGCGGATGAGAAGTCTAGACGGTGCTCGTGTGAGCTCCTTCGAGACCTCTCCCGCAACACTCTGGTCTATCTGATCACAGAGTGCTCTGGGAGAGGGCAAAACGTTTGGAAGTTGGTCATGAGACCGGGGAGTAAGGTAGTACCCGGGACGAACCCAGATATACCCGTATGCGACAAGCTGTCACATACCTCCCCGGCCTCAGCTGCGTACTAACCGCTACCGACGGCCGCCCTGGGGCTTCTGGCCCTTGGGCTGCTGGCGCTTGGCCCGCTCAGCCTTGTCGCGCTCGGACTTTGCCGACTTCTTGGTGGAACGCCGCCCACGGCTCTTACCGCCACCCGCGTTGGGCACGTGCAACTCGCCGAAGAAGCGCTTCGACAGGAAATCGAGCCGGTCCGCCACCGCCTTGAGGGCGTTGGGGTGGAGCTTCTCGCCGCGACCGGCGAGCACCTCGTCCAGCACCTTGACCCGCCACTGCGGATCGTTGGCGTTCGGACGGGTGTCCACCAGGTCGGCGCGCATCGGGGAGGCCACCATGGTCTCCGCATATCTGTAGACTATCTGCTCAATCAGATGCGCACCGGATTGGCTCCAGACAAGAACAGATTGGCAACAGATATGAGTCAGATAGGTATCAGATACGCGGAGACCAGATATTCACCTGGTATATTTCCAAACGTTTTGTCAAAGTAAACCTGGCAAATTGCTAGGATTTACATACTATCACAGATTATTATTTTTGTCAATATATATGGACATTTAAATCTCATTCGATACATGGCTCATATATATGAGCCATGTACTAACGCTGTGTTATAGTAAAAATATGAATACACATCTATCAGAAGCGGAGAGCAAGCCTAGCTCCACATTAGTTCAGCACAAGCCCGAGAACCAACCTGAATTACTGGACACTAATATCCCAGTAGAAGAGCTGCGAACAGAGTTTGATATGGAATTCAACGCCTTTATGAGTAAAAGAAGGGAGTACAAGCAAGAAGCTATCGACCTGAGACATCCGCAGCCGGCTCGTTACGCCGAAAGTAAGCTTTTTAAAGACCGGGTGCTGAACCCTGATTTCGCACAGCTTGGCGAATTTTCAGATATCCTTTTTCAGTGCCCTATTGCAGGAGATTTGCAAGAACGCATTGATCGAGCTCGATATCAACGTTTGACCATAGACAATGGCGCAAGAGATCGCGAATTAACACCTTCAGAAAAATTGGAGATTTCCCAGCTCAAGGAAGAAATCCGGTCATTAAGGGATCAATTAATCCCTTTCAACCATATGTTGAGAAAGCTACTCGTCGAGAACCCTGATGCATTTACTGAAGAAGGTCTCGCGAATTACCTGAGTGAAGCCATGGGTAAAAAATACAAGACGGCACGTACTTTAATTGCAGGCGTAGGGGCAGAAGTTGCCACATATAGATTGCTTAGCGAGCATAATGTAGCAGTTGGACTTAGTACTGCAGCGCAAGAGCCTAAAGGGATAGACCTGCTCGTTCAAGATAAAGGCGTAGTGAAACTCATTGATGTCAAAACCGGCGGGAATCAGACTGATGGCAACGTACGTGATCAGAAGCCAAATCACTTTACACTCAATCTAGATCGCTCTATGTATGAAGATTTCAAAATTAAACCTGAGTACGAAGACGAGATATTGTCTAAGCTAGAAATTATATAATATGCTTGACTTACTAAGTATATTATGAGATTATAATTCAGCTTAGATTACCGAGGAGGTGATTATGGCTGGTACCTTGGGCTGCCAAATGGCTACCCCAACACTATGGGATATCCTGGAGACTCCTCCAATCAATCCCGCAGCAATCGACGCATTTTACGCACATCTCGTCAACTGTCCGACCTGTCGGGCAAAGTTCGATGATCTGGATCTGCCAGATCCGGACGACATTGCTACTGCGTCACCATAGTGACCAGGCGACTCGCTCGCCTGGTCACTTCCCCTTTATATTAAAAAAGGACCCGATCATTGGGTCCTTTTTGTAAGGTGATTTTACATCATGCCGCCCATGTCAGGCATTCCGCCGCCACCCGGCATTCCGCCGCCTGCAGCATCCTTCTCTGGGGTCTCTACAACAGCAGCTTCGGTCGTAAGAAGCATTGCGACCGCAGAGGTAGCATTTACGAGTGCACTCTTGGTGACCTTCACAGGATCAATGATACCGCGCTCGAGCATGTCGGTCTGCTCGTTCTTCGCGAAATCCCATCCGGTGTTGTCGGCCTTCGAGACTGCCTCGAGAATTACTGCAATGTCTGAGATGCCGGCATTTGCAGCGATCTGGCGCAATGGAGCCTCGAGGGCCTTCGCAACCAAGCGTACGCCGATCTGCTCATCACCGTCGAGCTTCACGCTATCGAGCGAGCGAGCGATCTTCGCGAGTGCTGCGCCACCACCAGGTACAATGCCTTCTGCGACAGCGGCCTTAGTGGAGTTGATCGCGTCTTCGATACGGAGTTTCTTTTCCTTAAGCTCTACTTCGGTAGCTGCACCAACTTTGATCACAGCTACACCTGATTCGAGCTTAGCAATGCGCTCCTGGAGCTTCTCCAGCTCGTATTCGCTAGTGGTCTCCTGAGCTTGTGCCTTGATCTGAGTTACGCGATCACGCAATGCCTGCTCGTTACCCTTACCTTCTACAATCGTGGTGTTGTCTTTATTCGCAATCACTTTACGAGCTTCGCCAAGCATCTCGACAGTAGCTTCTTCGAGCTTGAGGCCGAGATCATCAGTGATTACCTGTCCGCCGGTCAGAATTGCGATATCCTCGAGCATTGCCTTACGGCGATCACCGAAGGCTGGGGCCTTGATGGCCAGCGCATTGAATGTACCGCGGAGTTTGTTGAGGATAAGCGTCGTTAGTGCTTCACCTTCGACATCTTCAGCGATAATGACGAGGTCTTTCTTGCCCTCCTGAGCAAGCTGCTCGAGGAGTGGCAGAATCTCCTGGATTGAGCTGATCTTCTTATCGGTGAGCAAGATAGGAGCATTCTCGAAGACTGCTTCGAGGCGAGTCGTGTCAGTCACCATGTATGGTGACACATAGCCCTTATCAAATTGCATACCCTCGACAACTTCCTTCTCGAGACCCATAGTCTGGCTTTCTTCGACAGTCACGATGCCGTCTTCGCCGATCGTCTCCATGACCTCAGCGATGAGCTTGCCTACTTCTGGATCATCGGCCGAAATAGCAGCAACGTTCGCAATCTCTTCCTTCGCCTTCACAGGCTTCGCCATCTTGTCAAGCTCAGCTACAACATGGTGAGCAGCCTTCTCGATACCACGGCGAAGCGCCATTGGATTTGCGCCAGCAGCGACGTTCTTCACACCTTCTTCCATCACGGCCTGTGCGAGCACGGTTGCGGTAGTCGTACCGTCACCAGCCATGTCGTTAGTCTTGCTTGCAACTTCGCGCACTACCTGTGCGCCCATGTTTTCAAAGGCGTCCTCGAGCTCGATTTCTTTCGCGATCGTCACGCCGTCGTTGGTGACCATCGGGCCGCCGTACTTCTTCTCGAGTACGACGTTACGGCCCTTTGGACCAAGCGTTACTTTAACGGTATTAGCAAGCTTATCAACGCCGTCCTTGAGCTTTTTACGAGCGTCCTCTGAGTGCAGAATTTCTTTTGCCATTATTTATCCCCTTTCACTACTGCGAGTAGGTCTTCTTCTTTGCCGATCAGGTATTCTTTCCCATCGACCTTCACTTCATCTGGACCATAGCTCTTGTAGATCACCCGGTCACCAGCTTTGACTTCCTTCACGTCCTTGCCAACAGCGATAACTTTTGCCATCTTTGGCTTTTCTTGAGCGCTCCCGGGGAGCACGATGCCTGAAGCGGTGGTTTCTTCCGCTTCGAGCTGTTCCATCACGATACGATCTGCAAGTGGTTGCAGGTTCATACCACCTCCTACTTCTTATTATTTGATTACTCGATTGATTTTACTAGTGCCTCTGGTTGTGACAGAAGCATTAGCACTCTCAATGCGTGAGTGCTAAATATTAGTATAGGTAGATCTGTTAGGGGCGTCAAGCATCTACGATTGCCAACACAAAAATATAAACGCCACCCACATACCAGACGTGAGCGGCGAATTGATCTATGCGGACCGCAGTCTAAGGAAGCCCTTTCTACGCCCATGCTCGATAGCGGGCTTCCTGTGCGGGGGGTGAGCGGCCTGGATTCGCAGCGGCCGCTGGTGGTGAGGACTGACGTGTTTCGTCCGCCATGATGACTACCGATCTAGTAGAGGTACAATGAACTGGCGGCTATTCTACCAGGATTTCACTAGATTGTCATCAGACTGAAGTACGAGGAAGGGTCCTGTAATATAGTTATTTCTTAAGACTCGGTCTCATCGGGTCGCGCTTCTGTATGTCGACCAAGCAAATATATCGCGCCAATTAACGCACCGACCCCAATTACGCCAAACCATACCCAGCCTGGAAGCTGGAAGATAAAGCCGGCGGTCTTATACAGTACGATCAGTACAAGTGTCCCGATTCCCCAGTCTCGCACCAAACGATAGTGCATTCCCATTCCTGCGACAATCAGGACGATACCGAGCCCCATGATACTTATCGTATACCCGCCGGTCGTGTCATTGAGTGCCTCAAAAGCCAGTGGCACCGTCGATACGAAGAGTGCCCCTGCGGTCAGTGCATCTTGGGCCTGCCGCTCACCGCGCTGATACTGTCGATATGCCAGGGCAGCGATATAAACTGCCGTGGTCTGGACGTAAACCTGAGAGATTGTAATACCGAATGCATCATAGAGCCTCAAGACACTAAGCCAAAACAATCCTGAGCCAATATATTTACCAGTTCTATTCTTTTGACGATAGCTCTCCGAGATTGTCATACCTGCTGCCAACGCACCCACCGACACCGACCACCATTCGACCTGTGCTGGCCTCGATTCACCAGCACTCATCGCAAATGCAATACTACCACCCACGACTGCCGACAGACGTGCAACTGTGCCACGCCCATCCTCCACTGGCCATGCCAGGATATATATCACCGCCGACCACAAACCAATCGTCAAGAATGTCGACCAGCCATAATGATCCGCTACCGACATCATGACGATATAGCTGCCAGCCACAGCTAGCCCTGTCGGCACACGCTTCTCTCGTTCTACAAACGAAGTTGCGAGCGTCAAAATAACCGGCACAAGAGCCGCTATACGCATCGCAATATGTGTATCGCTTAACGCTAATCCAAATGCTAGTAACAGTCCTGCGCCATAGCTAACTCCCATGAGCCGTGGTCGATTTTTCAGGCTCGGCAAAGCCTTGTAGAGCGCGTAGAATCCGACTCCAGACGCCAGCGCGAGCACATATCCGATCGCAGGCTGCCAATTGTATTGCGCGCTGGCAACAATAATGAAGGCGTTAATCCCCAACATCGCCCCGATAATCATCTGTGGACGTCGCTTCCGCGCGAGTAAGAAATAGCTCATTGATGAAGCGATTAGTACGCCCGTGCCCCAGTGATATGGATCTATCGCAACCGCCATGACGCTAGCAAGCACGGTCCAAATTACCACCACTGCATCCTGCATTTCTGCAACAGCATCGTCGATCTTACTCAATACGAATTCGCTCACTACGCTCAATATGATCGCAAGCAATGCATAGACCAGCGCAATCTGTCCAATCGCCCACCCGATCGGCATTAGATAGGTAAGGCAGATATACGGTAGGCTAGTCAGAACCAATAAAAACACCGCATACACTTCATGCCGCCGAGTCAAAACATAGTGGGACAAGAGTATTGCTGCTGAACCTAGTGTGAGAACAGAGCTTTGCTGCCCATCAAAAGGCAGCATCGGAGCCACTAGGCTCAATGCGATAGCCAGCGCGGCATAAATCGGCTTATGTCGTGCTTCTGGTGCGTATTTGTCACCAACCACGTAACTCAAACCGATCAGGAGAAGAAGTACCGCTATCACCCACATCGGGACTTGTCGACTATGTAATACGAGCCCAAAGCCAATTGGGAAAAGTGTGGCAGCCAGTCCGAGATACGTGACCTCTGCATCTGACTGATCAAAATCGCGTAAACCTGCACAGACCAGATAAAACGCAGCTGTGAGTACGAGCTGCGTACCGATCGCCCAGCTCCCGAATTCTTCCCAACCAAGCAGCGACAACACTACAGAGATTGGCACAAAGACCTGCGCACTTACATCGAGTGCTTCGACCAATTGCCTGTCCTTCATGACTCGCGCCAGAAAGATGTACGCTAAGCTCGTCAACATCATTACCCATCCATACCAGTACACCGGTGCTTCCAGAGTAGCGGTCAACGACTGGAAGAGAGAGACGGTGGTGAGGGCCGAGAAATACACGATATAGCTCTTACGGATCAGGGCGTATGTCAGAAGCTGAAGTACGAGCGCGATTGCTGTCGTCGCGAGCCAGATCGGCGCAGCTGGCTGACCATCGTAGAGTAGAGTCTGTACCGCCAAGCCAACGAGCGGCACCATCAGAAGGCCGATAGCCGCAAATGTTATTCCTGCCGGCTGAAAGCGCTTTGTGAGCCGATACAGACACAGCCCCGAAATATAAAAAGCAGCTGTCAGAGCGCCAAGCATAACGACCTTGGTCATACTATCGATCGAGCCATAGTTGCTTCCGACAAACGTACCAGCCGCTATAACAATCAAGAACGCGCCAAGGTACAACAAGACATTAGCATTTTGCATCATCTTGCGGCTACGCTCAGCTAATGATGGTACAGGTGGCTTGGGTGGCTCAATAGTAACTGCCTTGAGGTTCGCCTGCTGATGCACGGCGGCTGGCGCGATCTCCACAATTTCTTTCGAAGCCTCCGTCAATTTGACGCCCTTGGCAAGTAGGGTTTGCATGCCAGCCCGAATCGATCGGGCTGCGCGATGCAATACCTCTGACTCCGCCGCAGTCTTCGCGCTCATTGCCAAGCGCTCCACCCTATCAGCGATCACCTCATCGGTCACTTGATCAAGTATCGGATTCGGGGGCTGATTGAGATGCTGTTGTGAAGGATTAGGTTGACCACGATGGCGATTGTCATACCAGATGAGACCTACGACCGCAATGATCATCAGCAAAAAGACCAACACAATATACCCTCCAAGTTGTTACTTTGAAGTCTACGCCTTCGGGGAGGTTTGTGCAAAAAATCAGCTTGAGCGACGCGCGCGCCCTCGATGCGTTCGGTATGGCGGTTTGTTCTTCAGGCGTTCATAAGAATCAGCGATACGTTCTGACGCATCAAGTGCATGCAGATTGATGATGTCGGGTCGAATGCGCACGAAGGCTGCGGGCTGCTGATTCTTCGGCTGTTGACTCGTGTGCTTCAGATGAATCCGATACCCACGATCATCCCAGGAATCAAGAAATCTCCAGCCGCTTTTGTCGATGGACTTCCCCCCACGTGGCCAGAGCATATGTGGCGTGCGCGCACGCACATACGGTGATGTCTGTAGGATCTCCGCCCATATCTTCGCGCCGTAAACTGGCGTGGCAGTGAGCAGCCAGTAAATCAGGTGCGGGTCATTAATAAGCATAATATCGCGCTCAAGCGGCACACCCCGCGTCGTCATAAACATACCGAGACTGATTTTGCCCGCCTTGCGCTCTTCTGTCTCCAATACTCGAAGCCACCGACTGAGCTTCCACAAAAGACCCTTTGCAACGAAGATCCTTCCGGGGGTCGTAACAATCAAAAGATCGATGTCGCTGTCATCATGTACATTGCCAATCGCGACACTATTTACAACTACCACTGCCCGTACAAATGGCAAGAGAGCCATAAAACGCCCGATGCGTCGTGCGCGCTTCAGGAGCGCCTCGCGCGCTAATTCACGAGAGTCCACGCGCACGTACCGCATCCCACGAAGCCCATACCTATCACCGATACGCTGGATCTTAGTCTCGAGTATCAATTCGCGCACCGCCCCTGCAACAGCCAGGTGGTTAGCGCGGACTGGCAAGTAATTTACCAATCGCTCCATACTTACAGGTACATTAAATACTGCGAAGTACGTCACCATATCGAGAACGGCTTGCTTGATATCAGCGTGTTTCTTGGCGGCATCCATCCCTGTATCTTATCTGGTGTCACCACAAAGAAAAAGCCTCTCTCCCGGTATTTCGAGAGAGAGGCTGTAGACTACAAAGCCAGGAGCTTCTGATGAGCTTCATGTGTACAGAGCTCCATCCGCTCACGCACATGACTACGCAATGCCGGGAGGTTAATCGCGTCCCACGGATTGCGTGCTGGCGTCATACTGAAGTCGGTAGGATCGATCGGCCCCCCGAAGACCGCCACACAGCGCCGACGCAAGAACCGACGCTTCACCAGTGCACCGTTCTTACGCTTGCCAGTACCCGCCAAACCAACTGGCACGATCTTGACATTGGCATTGATCGCTAAGCGCAGAGGGCCGGTCTTGATGTCCTTGACAGCGAGCGGGTCATCACGCGTCCCCTCTGCGAAGACCATGACCGAGTAGCCATCGTCGAGCATCAGATGAAGATGCGGCAAGGCATCGTCGCCCAGCAGTCCATAGCGAAACTGTTTGCCTGTTGCAATCTGATCAATGTCTTTGTCTCGAAAAACAAACACGCCGCTCAACCAGATCAGAACGCGAGAAAACCCGTAGATTTGACCCAACGGAGACTTCACCATCCAACCCACCACTCGCCTGATCGACAGACCGACCACGAAGATGTCGCGGATCGAGACGTGCTTGACCGCAAAGACCACCGGTAGGGGTAGGCGTTCGACATACTCATGCCCAAAGGCTGAGATATGCGGGACTGAAGCCATGGGCAGATTATCGAGACCGTACACGTCCCAGCGGCAGGTGCGGCGAAACACAAGCTCGACTAGCCGATGTGCAAAGGTATAAAAATTGGGATACACGCCGTACTTCGGTTGACGTCGACGTGCGTAGTCGCCGGTCCGCCTCACACGCTTGAGTACCTCTGGCGGATGTTTCAGCTTCTGACCGGTCGGATGATGTGCTCTGGCTTGATTCATGATCCCCCTGGATATGAAAGGTGCGAGTAAAAGTAGTGCTGATTGTAACAAAAACTCGTGCTTTGCGCATCAATAAATATGCAAAAGGGGCGGGGTACCGTGACTCCGCCCCCCGTGAGGCGCCGTTTGAGATCAGGCTTCTTTTTTCTCGCCCATTCTCTGCTGTCTGTAGGGTTGCCTGATGCATAGCCGGGTGCGACCCGCCTATGCATTTGGTAGTTCCAGATTACAAGGGGGCGACCCTCAGCAGAGACAAATTCTCTCCCCGGCTAGGGTATGAATTGGTGCATTATTAGGTGCTCCTCCCCCATAAGACATGTCGAGTGCGCGGCTCTCGGGCCCCGCGATCTTCTGAGTCGGCAACGGAACCATCCATTGATTTAGGATGGCTTGGCTCAAAGTTTTACTTCCCTGAGCTCCATGAGAGAAGTGGGTCGGCTACGCCGGCTTTCGGCCCCCGCGGGGCTTGGCGTGGACGAAGGTCTTCAAATTCACCTCCTTGGAGGTCTCTGGGCAGTTAGCTGCCGACGAAACTCAGTGGCCGCCCGTGAGCAACAGAGCTGTGTGCTGGTGGGCGATCCCCCTGGACAGTCCGCGAACGGACATGAGTGGGATGACATCAGGATTATTAATGATTGTCAATACTAAGTAACAAGTTTAGTAAAACAGAACGGGGTGGCAGGGACCGAAGTCCCTACCACCCCTATGTGCCGTCCCCGCTTTCGCGGCTCTGGTTTGTCACCGCACGTTGACGCCGGTGACCGAGATAACTCACCTCCTTCTGCGAACATATCACGTAGAAGGCTACACGTTAGTTGCACTGGCGCTGTCGGCCAACGTCGAGGACATCATCGCAGCCCTCACTCCATCAAGCGGAGGTCTTGGGCTCGCGACTGATTGACCCTCAGGATTCACTTCGGACAGTCCCAGATGATACGTGTGAGGCAATCCTGCCCCGGAGCAGATTCCTTAGCACAGCTTGGCGTCAGGACACTGAGTGTCTACGCGGCACTAGTAGCCACTCGCTCAGATGCTTCGGTCGTGCGCACTGCTATACCAGCATCTCTCTTAGAACACGTTTCACCTACGACTACGATGTCCTGACGAATGCCTGATTCGTTCTCGGATTTCAGATGAAGCAGCCGGTCTCGTAGCTAGGCCGGAGACCGAGCGCAAGGCTGCACATGCATGCCCCCTGCGTTCATCAGACTCCTTTCGATCGGGTCGACACCTCGCCCTTGAACGAGGGCTAGATGCCGGCGAGCCTCGGGTTCATGCGGGTCCCGGTATTCTCGGGTGTGGTGCGAACCAGCTTCCTGTCGCTGTACTCGCCATCACGGGGGTTGTAGGTGCGGTCGGGCCCACGGATGCGGACCCCTGGCTTCTTGAGCACGAGTGCCCCTTTCTGCCAAGCTAATGCCCCTCATGGGCCTCAGCGGTTTTTATATACTACGCCCGGGGATTTCTATCGTCAATACACCTTTCGAGAGAATTATGCAGTGAACTTTTTCACCAAACTTGAGAGTTCTTGATGCGCTTTAGTCAGTACCGTCCTATTCTTGGCTTCGAGATTGATCCGTACGTATGGTTCGGTATTACTTGGTCGAATATTTGCCCACCAATCCTCAGCACGTATCGTGAGGCCATCTAGTTCGTCACATTTCATCTGGGAATAATGCTGCTTTAGCGCCGCGATCAAGTGTTCGCCCTGGTTTGTCTTAATGTCTTCCTCGACAATGTGCGCATACTTTTTATATGGCCCGATGAGCTCTGATAGCTTCTTATCAGTCTCGCTCATTATGCCAAGCACCATCACAGCAGCGATTAATCCGGAATCAGCAAAAAAATTATCACGGAAGAAGAAATGACCAGCTCCTTCACAGCCAAAAACCGCATTCGATGAGCGCATCTGCTCCTGCACATAGGTGTGCCCCACCTTTGATCGAATCGCCTTGCCGCCAAGGCCTTCGACAGTCTCCGGGACAATATCACCGATCACTGCATTGTAGACCACGCAGGCATGCTCATTTTCTTTTAAAAACGTTGCTGCTAGAAGCGCACCGAACTCGCTCGAAGTCACCGCCTCACCAGTCTCGTCGACAACAAAACACCGATCACCGTCCCCATCAAAGGCAATGCCCAGATCAAGCTCATTGCGCCGTACGAGCGTCTGCAGATCTTCGATAGCTTCTGGGAGAATTGGATTGGCGGGATGGTTTGGAAATGTGCCGTCCAGCTCCATATAGAGACCCGAAATATCGAGAGGAGTCAGCTCCTGAAGCTTCGGTACTGCCAGGGCACCCATGCCATTACCAGCATCAATACCAACCTTCAGCGGCTTGAGCTCACTGCCCGCAAACCGCAGGGCATGCTCCACCCAATCTGAGAGAATGTTCTTCTCAAGCTTGCGACCTACTTCCTCGACCTTATGAAACGATTGATCAATCACTGCTTGTTTGATCTCCAGCAAGCCCGAATCAATCCCTACAGGACTCACGCCAGCTGCGGTCAACTTGATGCCATCGTATTCGCCTGGATTATGGCTCGCGGTAATCATTGCGCCACCTGCCAGATCGTACTGACCAACCGTAAACGAGATCATATCGCTAGTAATCATGCCCACATCGAGCACTTCTCTCCCCTGCTGAATCAAGCCATCTATAAAGGCCGTCGCCAGCTGCTCTGAGTCCGTCCGCATATCTCTCCCAACCGCCACGATGCCATCTGGGAGCGTGTCTGCAAAAGCCCGGGCGATGTCTCGTGCGATGTCTGCATTGAGCTCTTCTGGCACAAGTCCGCGGATATCGTATGCCCGAAAAATACGATCCAGTCTCTCCTGATCTGAAGAACCCGAGGACTCCCCTGCCTGTTCTATAATTCCACCCATATGCATGCCATTATACAAGAAGCACAAACCGAATGCTTGTCTTCGAGTAAGCTCTTGACTAGTATGTCTATGATTGCTATAGTGTATAGTACGTACCTTACAGTACTAAGGCGAGACGCTTAGGCGAACGACCTCGGGAGCTACGGCTTCAAGAGAGGTCTGTCTTACTCTTGGCGCCTACACTCCCGTCCTCGGGCTGAGAGGTCGCCATTGTAGCTCGTCTAAGCGTCTCGGATCACCATTTCCTGACGATGTCTACGAGCCCCCCCATCGCGGGGAAGACATGCTAACATCGTCGACAAAAAGTTCGGCCTCCCGCGCCGAACACACCAGGTTCCCGCCAACCTGGTGTAGCCCGAGGGTGGGGGCCCCACCACCCCACCCTCGGGCGCCCACCTCGTCGTTTTTGTCGAGGTTTTCTTTTTTGTTATTTTTTCGAGCTTCGTCCCTCTGTCGAATTACCAAAAAATATTACCTGCCACTCGATGATATACTCGATGAAACCAAGGCTCGAGCTTCGTCCAGTGTCGATATACCTCGGGCTTTAGCGCATATTCCCAGCCGCCAATAAACTCTGTTATTTCCTCATTAAAGCCAGACTTAAACTGATACAGACCCCACATCGAGTGCTCAGAGTTCAACTTGTCCTTCGGTGGCACGGCAATCAGATCGTACTCTTTGGCCCCCCGGTCTCGCGCCCAGCACATCACCTCGTACTGCAGGAGATACGGCGCCATGAGATTGCGCTTCGCGCCACTTGAGCCACCCTCTTTGTAATATGCCTTGTCACCGAAGATCATGGCATACTCGGCTGCCAGCACTTCACCCTCATGCAGCGCGACGAAGAATTGCCCCATCCCCGCCTCAGCCAGTGCCCGCCAGTACGCCCTAAATGCCTGCTTCGGGCGCAGGAAGAAACCCGCCCTCCCCTGTGTAGCACGCATCAGCTCGTACATGGTATCGACCATTTCATCGGTTGCTGGCCGCTTCTCGATCGTCACGC